>CAZFBC010000054.1:0-13294 GCA_964517245.1 uncultured Eubacteriales bacterium
CATGGACGGACGCCTGATCATCGCCAACGAACGCGTCGAGACGGCCGAGAGGATCGTCTCCGAGAACCCGGCCACCCTCGAGCCCGTCGGCGAGGTCTCGGTGGCTTCCCGGGACCTGTGCGACCGGGCCGTCCGGGCCGCCAGGGACGCCTATCCCGCCTGGCGCGGGCTCCCCGCCCGGGACAAGCGGGCCATCTTCGGACGGGCCGAGGACATCCTGGCCCGGCGGGCCGGGGAGGCGGCCCGGCTGATCGCCCGGGAAAAGGGCTCGCCCTATGCCGAGTCCCTGGCCGTCGAGGTCTTCGGGTCCCTCCAGTCCCTCAACTACTACGGCCGGAACCAGGGCCGGCTGCTCCGGCCCCGGCGGGCCGGCCACCACGCCCCGCTGTTCTTCAACAAGTCGGGGGCCTTCCATTTCCACCCCCTCGGGCCGACGCTCATCATCTCGCCCTGGAACTTCCCCTTCCTCATCCCCTTCTGCGACATCCTCAGCGCCCTGACCGCCGGCAACACCGTCGTCCTGCGGCCGTCGACGACGACGCCGCTCACGGCGCTCCTCGTCGGCGAGATCTTCATCGAGGCCGGCCTGCCGCCCGGGGTCCTCAACGTCGTCGTCTGCCGCGTCCCGGAGGCGGAGGCCATGATCGTCGACCGCGACGTCCAGACGGTCATGTTCACGGGCAGCACCGGCATCGGCCGGCGGGTCATCGAGCTCTGCAGCCGCAACCTGACCAACGTGACCCTCGAGCTCGGGGGCAAGGACCCGATGATCGTCCTCGAGGACGCCGATCTCGAGAAGGCGGCCCGCGGCGCCGTCTGGGCGGCCTTCATGAACTGCGGCCAGAGCTGCGGCTCGGTCGAGCGCGTCTACGTCGCCCGGCCGGTCGCCGAGGCCTTCACGGCCCGGGTCGTCGAGCTGGCCCGCGGCGTCCGGGTCGGCGACCCCTTCGCCGAAGGCGTCGAGATGGGCCCCATGGCCACGGCCGGCCAGCTCCGGGCCGTCGAGGAGCACATCGCCGACGCCCGGGCGAAGGGCGCGGCGATCCCGGCCGGAGGCGGCCGCGTCGCCGGCCTGGCCGGCCATTTCATCGAGCCGACCGTGCTGACGGGCGTCGACCACACGATGCGGTGCATGACCGAGGAGACCTTCGGCCCGACGCTCCCGATCATGGCCTTCGACGGCGACGAGGCGGCGGTGGCCCTGGCCAACGACAGCGACTACGGCCTGACGGCCTCCGTCTGGACCCGCGACCGGAAGCGGGCGGCCTGGTTCGCCGAGCGCCTGGAAGCCGGGTCGGTCACGGTCAACGACCATATGTACTCGTTCATCGAGCCGCGGGCCATCTGGGGCGGCATCAAGCAGACCGGGATGGGCCGGTCGCACGGGCCGTACGGCCTGCACGAGCTGGTCAATATCAAATACGTCGGCGGGGACTTCTTCCCCAAGAAGGCCCAGACCTGGTGGTTCCCGTACGACCGGAGCCTGGTCGGGATCATGGAGAAGGCCATCGCCCTGTTCCACGGCCGGAGCCGGCGGGCCAGGCTGCGGGCCGCCCTGGGGCTGGGGAAGGAGTGGCGCCGGATCCGGGCCACGGCCCCCCTGCTCAACTACGTCCTCGCCCTGCCCAGGATCCTGAAGAAATGAGGACGCCGCCGCGGCTGATCGGGCTGACCGGCACCAACGGGGCCGGCAAGGGCGAGGCCGCGGCCTATTTCGCCGGCAAAGGCTACGCCCGCTTCTCGCTCTCCGACGTCATCCGCGAGGAGCTCCGGGCCCGGGGCGAGGCCGCGAGCCGGGACAACCTCATCCGGACCGGCAACGAGCTGCGGGAGCGGTTCGGGCCCGACGTCCTGGCCCGGCGGACCGCGGCCAAGATCGGGGACGGCGAGCGGGCCGTCATCGACAGCATCCGCAACCTCCGGGAGGTCGCCTTCCTGCGCCGGCAGGAGGGCTTCGTCCTGCTGGCCGTCGACGCCCCCGTCGCCGTGAGGTTCGCCCGGGTGGCCGTCCGCGGCCGGGACGAGTCGGCCGCCGACCTCGAGGCCTTCCGCAGGAAGGAGGACGAGGAGCGGGCCGGCGGCGAGGGGGCCCAGCAGATCGAGGCCTGCATGGCCGCGGCCGACCGGCGGATCACGAACGACGGGACCGTCGAGGAATTCCGCCGCAAGCTCGAGGAGGTCGCATGACGCCGCCGAGAACGCCGAAGGACCTGTACTACCTGGGGATCGCGCGGGAGGTCTCGACCCGGAGCACGTGCTTCCGCCGCATGATCGGGGCCATCATCGTCCGGGACGACCAGATCATCTCGACCGGCTACGTCGGCGCGCCGCGCAAGACGCGCGACAGCCTGGAGCACGGCTTCTGCCTGAGGGACAGGCTGGGCATCCCCCACGGCCAGCGCTACGAGCTCTGCCGGAGCGTCCACGCCGAGCAGAACGCCATCATCAACGCCGCCCGGGCCGGCGTCAGCCTGCTCGGCGGCGACATGTACATCTACGGCAGCGCGCCGGGCGGGGCGGCGCCGATCAGCGCCTTCCCCTGCTACATCTGCAAGAAGATGCTGATCAACTGCGGGCTCGACCGGGTCGTCTGCTCGACGGCCGACGGCGGGCACACGGTCTTCCGGGTCGAGGACTGGAGCCGCGACTGGACGGAGCGGGACATCCTCGACGACGAACGCCAGTACGGGAAAGAGTGATGGGCGCGGGGACCGGGAGGCGCGGGCTGGCCGTCGTCGTCGCGGCGTTCCTGGCGGTCGCGGCGGGCGGGGCGGTCGGGGGCGGGGAGGCCGGGGCAGGACCGCAGGACGCTCCGCCGGCCGACCCGAAGACGGGCCTGCTCCGGCTCCTGGGGATCGAGCCCTCGGCCGAATCGGTCGATTACGTCCGGACCAAGACGCAGTTCCAGCTCCACACCCTGCTGACCGAGCAGCGCCACCAGAAAACCTGGCCCCTCGGCGAGCGGGTCCGGAAGGACACCCTGGGCGGGCTCAGGATGCTGTCGTCGGTCGACGACGACATCCGGGTCAGGATGGACGAGCTCGCGGCGGCGCCGGAGACGCTCGAGCAGGCGGCCCGGGCGATCGAGTCGGCCATCCTGGGGGGCCGCAAGATCTACATCTACGGGTGCGGCGCGACGGGCCGGCTGGCCAAGCAGATGGAGAGCACGTTCTGGCGGCCGTTCTGGCGCCGGGTCAAGGCGGACGCCGGGCTGTGGAGGAAGATCGGGGGGCGGATCCCCGCGGGCATCGAGGACGCCCTCGTCGGCGAGATGACCGGTGCGGACCGGGCCCTGATCAGCTCGCTCGAGGGCTTCGAGGACCTCCAGCTCATCGGGCGGCTGCAGCTGCGGGACCGGGGCGTCGCGAAGGGCGACGTCGTCATCTGCGTCACCGAGGGCGGCGAGACGTCGTCGGTCATCGGCACGGCGCTGGCCGCGCTCGACCAGTGGAGGAGCGGGCCGGGGTGGAAGCCCGAGGAGAGCCGCGAGAGCATCTATTTTATCTACAACAACCCGGACGAGAGGCTCCTGCCGTTCGAGCGGAGCCGGAGCGTGCTCAACGAGCCGGGCATCACCAAGATCAACCTGACGACGGGGCCCCAGGCCGTCACCGGGTCGACGCGGATGCAGGCGACGACGATCGAGACCTACGTCGTCGCGGCGGTCGTCGAGACGGCCGTGGGACGGGCGCTGGGGAAGGCGCTGTCGAAGAAGGACCTGGCCCGGCTGGGCTTCGCGGCGGACGGCGGGCGGGACGTCGCGGCGAAGCTGCGGGAGTTCGGCGCCGTGCTGGACGGGGCCCGGGCGGCCCTGCCGGCGCTAGCCGAGGTCACCGACATCGAGGCGGCGGCGTACGCGGCGGGCCGGTTCTCCACCTATTACGCCGAGCGGGGGCTGATCACCGTCTTCATCGACAGCACCGAGCGGAGCCCGACCTTCCGCCTCTATCCGCTCGACACGGTCGCGGAGCCGCGGCGGAAATGCTGGATCCAGGTCTGGACGAAGGCCGGGGCGCCGGGGGAGGCCTGGCGGGCTTTTCTGGGGCGGCCGTTCCGGGGCCTCGCGGAGGAGATGTACAGGCGCCCGTTCGAGACCGAGGTCGAAGACCCCTACCTGCGGCGGGCGGCCCTGGAGAGCCTGAAGAAGGCCGGGGACGGCCAGGCGGACCTCTACGACTTCTCGCTCGGCCCGGCCAACACGGAGGGGCGCGGCCCGAAGAAGGGCGACCTGTGCGTCCTCGTCGCGCTGACCCCCGAGGAGGGCGAGCTCGAGCGGGACGGGACGTCGTTCGCGCGGGTGCTGGGGCTGGCGGACGAGGGCGGCGCCGACGCGGCCGTCCTGCTCGTCACGGACCGGCCGGCCAAGTCGTTCCCGGCCCTGGCGGAGCGGATCGGGCGGCGCTGGAAGGGCCGGGCGCAAGGGCGGGACGGCGGCCGGCTCGTCGTCGTGCCCGTGCACGTCAAGGCGGAGAACGACCCGTTCGGGATCCGGCAGCAGATGGCCGCCAAGATGCTCCTCAACGCCCACTCGACCGCCGTGATGGCCAAGCTGGGGAAGGTCGTCGGGAACACGATGACCAACGTCAGCCCGAGCAACCTGAAGCTCATCGGGCGGGCCACGTTCCTCATCCAGTCGCACGTCAACGACGTGCTGGGCATGCCGGAGTGGGTCAAGGCCAACGGCGCGCGCGAGCCGGTCTCGTACGGCGAGGCCAACGCGGTGCTCTACGACGCCATAGCCTACCTCAAGGACCGGCAGGCGGAGGCCGGGCAGACGGCCGAGGTCGCGTTCTCCGTCATCCGCATCCTCGAGTCGCTGCGGCAGAAGCGCGGCATCGACCGGGCGGAGGCCCTGGGCCTCGTCAAGGCCGTCGGCCTCAGCGGCTATTTAGAAGGGGTCAAACCTTAAATTTTTTAATTCTCTTCTGCCCGGTGAGATTCCAGGCCCGCCCGATCGTCTATATCAATGCCGACACGCCATCCTGCGGTCGGCGAGGTTTCCATGTCACGGCAAGTCAGGATCACCTATCCCGGCGCGTTTTATCACGTTTACTCCAGGGGAAATCAGAAACAGGCCGTCTACTTCTCCGACGCGGACCGCTGTTTCTTTCTGAAGATCCTCAGGGACGCTCACGAGAGATATGGGGCGATGTGGCATCTCTATTGTCTGATGGGCAGCCACTACCACCTGGGCCTGGAGACGCCGGAGGGAAATCTCTCTCAGATCATGCATTTCGTCAACTCGGCCTATTCCATCTACGTGAATCTCAAGCACGAGAGATGCGGCCATCTCTTTCAGGGGCGCTTCAAGGCCGTTCTCGTCCAGGCCGATCTCTATGCCCGGACCCTGACCAAGTATATCCACGCCAATCCCGTTAGGAAGGGCATCGTCGCGAGTCCGGAAGATTACGAGTGGTCGAGCTGCAAGGCGTATTTCGGCCAGCGAAAGGCCCCCTCCTGGCTCAGCACCGGGACTATCCTCGCATGTTTCGGAGGCTCTCCGGCGATATTGAGGAGAGAACACGAGGCCTATCTCGCCGTTCCCGGAGATCGCTCGTTCGACCGGGACCTCAAGAGGTCATCCCGGATCGGCATTCTGGGCGACGACGATTTCGTCGACAGGATCCGTCGGTCGTTCTTGAAAGAGACGATCGAAAGGGAAGACGATGAGCTTGGCGGGCTCAAGAGGCTCAGGACCAGGCCGGAGTTGGGCATGATCAGGGACGAAGTCCAAAAGGAACTGGGGGAAGGCAACAAGCTGGCGAAGAAATGCGTCATCTTCCTCGCCCGCCAGTTCGCGGATTACAGGCTCAGAGAAATCGGGGATTTCTTTGATGTCGGCCCGGCCGCCGTCTCTATCGCTTTCCGTAAGATCGAAAAGGAACTTTTATCCAACGAAACGCTCAAGCGCTGCATTGAACGAATCCGGTCTCGTTTAGAGGCGCGGGGCCTGGGTCAAAATTAAAATATTTAAGGTTTGACCCCTTCTTAATTGGCGCCGTCGAAGCTGTAGCAGGGCGGGGCGGCCGGGCGCGGCTTGCGCTTCGGCTTGCCCTTGACCTGGGGATAGACGAACAGCTCGCCGGCGTAGTTCCGCAGGACGACCCGCTCCTCGTTGATGGACTGGAGGTACTTCGGCAGGACCGGGATCTTGCCGCCGCCCCCGGGCGCGTCGATGCAGTAGTACGGGACGGCCAGGCCCGATGTCCAGCCGCGCAGGCCCTCCATGATCTCGAGCCCCTTCTCGACCGTCGTCCGCAGGTGTTCGGTGCCCGAGACGTAGTCGGCCTGGTAGATGTAGTAGGGCCGCACCCGGGCCGCCAGGAGCTTCTGCATCAGCCGGCGCATGACCGCCGGATCGTCGTTGACGCCCTTGAGCAGAACGGTCTGGTTCCCGAGCGGGATGCCGGCGTCGGCCAGCAAGCCGAGCGCCCGGGTCGATTCCGGCGTGATCTCGTCGGGGTGGTTGAAATGGACGTTGACGTAGAGGGGGTGGTACTTCTTGAGCATGGCCGCGAGCTTCTCGGTGATCCTCTGCGGCAGGACGCAGGGCACCCGCGTGCCGATGCGGATGATCTCGACGTGGGGGATGGCCCGGACCGCCTTGACGATCGCCTCGAGCTTGCGGTCGCTGAGCATCAGCGGGTCGCCGCCCGAGATGACGACGTCCCGGATCTCGGCGTGGTCCCGGATGTAGGCCAGCCCGTCCTCGATGTAGCGGGGATGGATCTTCGACGGGTCTCCGACCATCCTCTTGCGCGTGCAGAAGCGGCAGTACGAGGCGCAACTGTGCGACACGAGGAAGAGGCAACGGTCGGGGTAGCGGTGGACGACGCTCGGCACCGGGGAATCCACGTCCTCCTCGAGCGGGTCGGCGACGCCGGTGTCCTCCCGCAGCTCGGCTACGTCCGGCACCATCTGGCGCCACATGGCGTCCCCCCGCTCCTTGATCAGGCCGGCGTAGTACGGCGTGATCTGGATCTTGAACGTCTTGGCGATCCGGCGGACCTCCTCGACGTCGAGCCCGAAGCGTTGGGCGATCTCCTCCGGTTTCCGGAGAGCGCCCCGGAGCAAGCGTTGCCAGTCGTCCATGTCCTCGTACTCCTCAGCGAAAATACTTCGCGTAGATGACGCGATCGTCGCCGGCCCGGTAGAAATCCGGGATCCGGGCGACTTCCTTGTATCCGAGATCGAGATAGAACCGCCGCGTGCCGTGGTATTTCGGCTGCGACGACGTTTCGATGATAACGACCCGGCCGTCCCGCCGCCCGACCTCGTCCTCGAGCCAGCGGACGAGCTCCTTGCCCCGGCCCCGCCCCTGCTCCGACGGCGCCACGGCCATCCAGTAGATGTCGTAGGCGTCCTCGGCGAGCGGCGTCGGCCCCCAGGTCATGTACCCGGCCACGGCCCCGTCCCCGCCCTCGATGACGACGACATTGTAGTCCGTCTGGTCCGCCTTCCCGAGGTAGGCGTCGACGAGCTCCTCGGCGACGGCGACCTCGGCCTCCGTGAAGAACCCCGTGGCCCGGACCAGCCCGAGCACGGCAGCCTTATCGCGCGCCTGCATCGGCCGGATCATGGCTGACCTTTCTTTCGAGCGCGTTTTGGATCATCGTGCCCCAGAACGCGGCGTACTCGACCCCGGCCGCCTTGAGGGCCCGGGCGTAGCCGGCGTTGGTGCTGATGTCGGGGTTCGGATTGACCTCGAGGACGAACGGCCGGCCCTTGGCGTCCGTCCGGAAGTCCACCCGGGCGTAGTCCCGGCAGCCCATGGTCCGGAACGCCGCCGCGGCCAGGTCCTGGAGCCTCGCCCGCGTCCCCTCGTCGACGAGGGCCGGGCACACCGGCGGGGTCTTCTGGTAAAGCGGGTCGTCCTCGAACCACTTGGCCTCGTAGCCGAGGATGCGGGGTTGGCCCCCCGGCATGGCCGAGAAGTCGATCTCGGAGACGGGCAGGGGCAGGACCTCGCCGTTCTCCATGACCGAGACGTTGAACTCCCGGCCGTCGATGAACGCCTCGACGAGGACGGGCTGCCTGTAGTTTTCGAGGCACCGCCGCACCTGCCGCCGCAGCGACGCCTCGTCCCGGACGACGGAGTCGGGGTAGATGCCGAGGCTCGCGTCCTCGGCGTTGGGCTTGACGATGAGCGGGAACTTCAGCTCGAGGGGCTCCTCGCCCGTCAGCATGAGCTGGGCCGGCGCGGTGGGCAGTCCGGCCGCCTTCAGCACGGCCTTGGCCTTGAACTTGTCCTGGCAGATGGCCAGCGTCTTGGCCGCGTTGCCCGTGAAGGCCAGGCCCATGAGCTCGAAAATGCCGGCCACGTTCGACTCCCACTGAGGCCGGCCGTAGTATCCCTCGCAGAGGTTGATCAGGACGTCGGGGTTGACCTCCTTGACCCGGCTCAGGAAATTGAGGAGGCTCCTCTGGAGCGGGACGAGCGTCGCGCCGATCCCGAGCCCGCGGACGGCCTCGCAGGCCTGGCCGGCCATCTCGGCCACGGACTCCTCGGACAGACGCTCGCCGGACGCCGTCGGTCTCGGTTCGTAGGCGTTGAAGACGATCGCGACGTTGGAGGGAACGGTCATGCACGATCCGCGAGGACCGCCGGCCTTTCGCTCGCCGCAGGCCGGATGCGCGTCGGACGGAGGCCGTAGCGCTTGGAGGCCTCCTCAACGACCCGGTGGATCAGGTCCGAATAGGAATACCCGGCGGTCCGGGCCGCCTTGGGCAGGCAGGAATTGTCCTCGGGGTTGGGCAGGATCCCCGGCAGCGGGTTGACCTCGAGGACGTTGGGCTCGCCCTTGTCGTCGAGCCGGACGTCGATCCGGGCCCAGTCCCGGATGCGGAGAACGGCGCAGGTCCGGGCGACGACGTTCTCGATCTTGGCCGCGAGCACGGCCGGCACGGGCGCCGGGCACTTGAAGATGTCCAGCGGCTTGTCCGGCGTGTCCCAGAGCCACTTGGCCTCGTAGGAATAGATCGGCGCCGCCCCCTTCGGGAGCTGCCCGTGGTCGATCTCGACGATGGGCAGGATCTCGTAGCCCGGGGCGTTCCCCAGCACGCCGACGGTGAACTCGCGGCCGCCCAGGAAGCGCTCGACGATGGCCGGCTGCCGGTAGGTCGCGACGACCTCCTCGACGCGCTCGTAGAGCTCGCCCAGGCTGTGGACGAGGGAGTTGTTCTTGATGCCCTTGCTCGAGCCCTCGGTCAGGGGCTTGACGATGGCCGGCAGGCGTACGCCGGCCGGGATGGCCGAGGCCGAGTCGACGATCCAGAACGCCGGGTTGGGGATCCGGTGGTACGACAGGATCTCCTTGGCCCGCGACTTGTCGAGGCAGATGCCGAGCGTCAGCGGGTCCGAGCCCGTGTAGGGGATGTCCAGCATCTCGCAAACGGTCGGGATGTGCGATTCGCGGTTCGGGCCGACGACGCGCTCGGCGATGTTGAAGACGAGCTGCGGGCGCTGGCGCTTCAGCCGCGCGTAGGCCTTCTCGTCGGATTCGATGAAGACGACCTGATGCCGTTCCTGGAGGGTTCGCCCGACCGCGGCGATGGTCTCGTCCGAGTCGCACTCGGCGAG
This sequence comes from uncultured Eubacteriales bacterium, assembly GCA_964517245.1. Lineage (GTDB taxonomy): Bacteria > Acidobacteriota > Aminicenantia > Aminicenantales > Saccharicenantaceae > RBG-16-66-30. Next base: position 9,581 of record CAZFBC010000054.1, read on the forward strand.
CATGTCGTTTGGAAGTGGAGGCTCTTCCTCCTCGTCCTTGCGCTCGTCCGGGCGGGGCGACAGGGTCGCCTCCATTCCCGCCTTCGAGCTATAAAGCAATGCCACTTTCATCTCTTGCATCCTTCGAAATTAGTTTTTTCATTTTCATTTATAGACCATTCTAACCGATTGTCAAGGTTTTTGTGGCCCGCGACCGCTTTTTTTTGTAATGCCGCTCCCGGCCGACACCATTAGTAGTGGGGGTCCCGCGGCTCCCGTTTCGGTCCCGCGGCCCGGCCGGCGCGCGCGGCCGCCCGGCCCGAAGAGCAAGCGCAGAGGGGGTCCCGACGGAGAGTTCATGGCGCGTGTTCCGGTCGGTCCTTACCTGAAGAAGAGGAGCGTGACGACGACGTAGAGCGGGATGAGGAGCACGAACGAATAGGCCATGTAGCCGAAGAACGACGGCATCTTCAGCTTGTATTCCTCGGAGATGACCTTGACCATGAAGTTCGGGCCGTTGCCGATGTACGAGTTCGCGCCCATGAAGACGGCGCCGGCGCTGATGGCCTTGAGGAAGATCGACGGGACGCCCATCACGTCGCCGTTGAGGCCGAGGCCCTGGGCCATGGAGAAGAAGGCCAGGTAGGTCGGCGTGTTGTCGAGGAACGAGGAGAGGGTGCCGGTCATCCAGAAGAACTGCCACGGCCGGGCGATGCCGAGCGCGGCCCCGCGGGCGTTGAGGATGAGCAGGGCCGGGATCATGGTGATGAAGATGCCGGCGAAGAGGATGGCCACCTCGAGGATGGGGTTGTAGTTGAAGCGGTTGTCCGTCCGGCACTGCCGCTTCGTCGTCAGCAGGGACAGGACGGCGACGAGGATGAAGGCGCCCTCGCGCCGGGGGAAGGGCAGGAACATGCCGGCGATGATGCCCGCGATCCAGAGGAAATTGATCGTCCCGGTCATGTGCAGGGGGACGACGCGGCGCCGGTCGCGGATGAGGTCCCGGTTCTCTTCCTTGCGGTACTGATAGCCGTCGTAGAGGTAGAACATCAGCAGCACGCCGCCGACCATGACGGCCCACATCGGGAGGAGGCGCAGGGTCCAGAAGAAGGGCACGCCCTTGATGAAGCCCATGAACAGCGGAGGGTCGCCGAGTGGCGTCAGCAGGCCGCCGATGTTGGAGACGAGGAAGATGAAGAAAATGGGAATGTGGAGGGTGCGCTTGCGCTCGGAGTTCGTCTGGAGCATGGGCCGGATGAGGAGCATGCTCGCCCCGGTCGTGCCGATGAAGTTGGCCAGCACGGCGCCGACGAGGAGGAACATCGTGTTGACCTCGGGGGTCGCCTTGAGGTCGCCCTTGAGGACGATCCCTCCGGAGACGATGAACAGGGCCGTGAGCAGGAGCAGGAAGGAGGCGTAGTCCTTCATCGAATGGACGAGCTCCTGGGGGGCGTTGAACAGGAAATAGGCCGCGGTGGGCAGGGCCCACAGGAACGCGACGAGGCCCTTGTTCTTGTGGTCCTCCCAGAAGTGCGGGGCCTTCAGCGGGAGGACGGCGATGGACAGAAGAAGCCCCAGGAACGGGACGACGGTCCACAGCGACAGCGTCTGGCCGAGGTTGTGCGCGTTCATAAGGGTTTCATTGTAGCGGAACCGGCCATTATTTCAAGCGAAACCGGGCGGTCACGGCAGGAACGCCGTCGAGAGGTGGAACGCCCGCGCCGGGAGCCGCCTGCGGGCGGCCCGGCGCTCGACCGGGCGCAGCAGGGAGCGGTCGTCGCTCGGCGGCGTCAGGAAGATGAGCGCGGCCCCGGCGTCCCAGAGCTCCTCGAGGACCTCGAGCGAGAGGCCGCGCTCGACGTGCACCGCGGCCCTCGAGCCCGAGGCCGAGGCGGCGCGGGCGATCGCCGCGGCGGTCCCGACCCAGTCCTCGGCCCCGGCGTCCCGGTCCGAGAAATGGATCCAGGCCCGGCGGCCGGCCGGCCCGGCGAGCCCCGCGTCGGGCGGGCCGACCTGGTAGACGACGAGACAGCCACCCCCGTTCCGGGCCGCGGCGGCCAGGCCCGCGAGGACCGCGGCGTCGCGGCGGTGGGCCCGGTTCGAGAGGTGGAGATCCAGGCCCCGGCCGAGCAGGTCCTCGAGCCCCTGGAAGGTCATCCATCCGGCCGCGTCCGCCGCGGGAAGAGGGCCGTTCCAGAACACGGACAGGTGCGTCCCGCCCTCGCGGCAGGCCTCGAGGAGGACCTCCCACTCGTCGGCCCGGGGCCGGGCTTCGTCCGAGGTCAGGACGCGGGCCCCGGCCCGGGCGAGAGACTCGAGCTCCGTCAGGCCGAACCGGCCGGTGTCGAGGAGGCTCAGGCGGATGCGACGGCGCCGGGCGTAGCGGGCGGCCTCGAGCAGGGCCTCGAAGCCGAACTGGTCGTCGCGGATGTCGAGGTCCCGGCGCGTCCGGACCCGGTCGAGCAGCTCGTAGGTCCCGATGACGCCGGCCACGCCCTTCTCGATCGTCTCTTGGCTCATCTTCGGAATCTCAAGATATACCATCCCTCCATGGGGGTGTCAACCGCGCCCCGCCGCGGCCGCTTGATATTCCGCGCCCCGTCCTTTATCATCCCGTCGGAGGAAAGACGCGGTGAAGACCTGCGTGGTGCTGTTCTCGGGCGGGCTCGATTCGACGACGGCGCTCGCCTGGGCGCTGACGCGCTACGGCCGGGTCCACGCCCTGACGTTCGATTACGGCCAGCGGCACCAAGTCGAGGTCGCCGCGGCCCGCCGGGCCGCCCGCCGGCTGGGCGTCCCCCACGCCGTTCTCAAGGTCGACCTCCGGCCGGTCGGCGGCTCCGCCCTGACCGACCCGAGCGTCCCCCTCCCCCGCTCCGCCCGGCCGGCCGCCCGCCGGGCCGGGCCTCCGGCGACCTACGTGCCGTTCCGCAACGGCGTCTTCATCGCCCTGGCCGCGGCCTGGGCCGAGGCCAGGGGCGTCCGCGACATCGTCTGCGGCTTCCACGTCGCGGACTCGCCGGACTACCCCGACACGACGGCGCGCTTCGTCCGGGCCATGGAGAGGGCCGTCCGGGCCGGCACCAAAGCCGCTTTCGGCGCGCCGCCCGCCCGCATCGTCGCCCCGCTGCTCGGCCTGGACAAGGCCGGGATCATCCGCCTGGGCCTCGCGCTCGGCGCCGACTACGCCGGCGCGGTCTCCTGTTACGCCGGCGGCGGGCGCCCCTGCGGGACCTGCTCGTCCTGCCGCTTCCGGGCCCGGGCCTGGAAGGCCGTCGGCCGCGAGGACCCTCTCCTCGCCCGTCACCGAAAGGGAGGTCAACGATGAGCTGGACCCTGCGCGTCCGGGACAGGTTCTCCGCCGCCCACTATCTCAAGGGATACCGGGGCAAGTGCGAGCGGATCCACGGCCACACCTTCCAGGTCGAAGTCGCGATCGTCGTCCGCGAGCTCGACCCGGCCGGCATCGGCTTCGACTTCATCGAGGTCAAGAAGGCCCTGGCCGCGGCTCTCCCCGACCACGCCCTCCTCAACGAGGTCCTGCCCTTCAACCCCTCCGCCGAGAACATCGCCCGCCACCTCTACGGCGAGCTCAAGAAGACCTACCCCGTCCGCTCGGTGACGGTCTGGGAGTCCGACGATGCGTCGGCCACCTACGCTGAAGACGACTGAGGTCTTCGCCTCGGTCCAGGGCGAGGGGCTGCGCCAGGGCGAGCCGACCGTCTTCGTCCGCCT
>CAZFBC010000055.1:0-13238 GCA_964517245.1 uncultured Eubacteriales bacterium
TCATGACCACGGTCTCGAAGGTGGCGATGGAGCCGAAGGCCCAGCAGCTGCCGCAGTTGAGCTGGTTCTTGACCGACGTGACGTAATCGCTGACGAAATAAGATCCGAGCGCCGTGATGTCCACGTCGCCCGGCTCGGCGATGGGCCCGCCTTGGGCGTGCTTGAGCTCGCCCTGCATCATGGGGTTGAAGCCGGTGATGTCCTCGATGTCGTAGTGCATGGCCGGGTTGTCGCCGACGGTGAAGTTCCAGCCGTTGGCCCGGATCTCGGCCCGCATCTCGGCGATCTCCGCGTCGATCCTCTTCTGCTTGAGCGTCGCCAGGTCGTCGAGCCTTTGTCCCTTGGACTGGGCGCCGAGCGCCACGAGCATGGTCGCGGAAGCCACGAGCGCGAGGGCCGCGAGGCCCGTCAGCCACAGCCGGCCTTTGGTGTTTCTCAAGTGTTCCGTCCTCCTTAGTATGGGATTTTCCTTCGGCGGCCTATCTCATCAGAGAAGGCGGACGAAGTCAAGCGCCGGAAAGGGGTATTCTGCGGCTCACTTCCAGTCCGCGAGGATGAATCCGACGCCGATCCTGTGGACGCGGTGGTCGTAGTCGAGCAGGCTCTCGCCGTAGCCGAGGAAGTACTGGACGTAGCCGCCGAGGTTGGCGAACAGCGGGAAGCCCCATTCGACCTGGACGGCGCCGCGGTTCTCGCGGAAATCGAGGTTGTCGCGGAGCATGACCGACAGGCGGTGCCTTTTCAGGAAATAGTGGGCCCAGACCTCGCCGTAGCCCATGTAGGAATCGATCCCGGGGTTGTCGTCCACTTCGACGCTCTCCGGGAAATGGAACCAGCCCTTGAGGAGGAGCGAGAAGCGGCCCCGCTCGAGGCCGACGTTGGCCACCAGCCGGTTCCAGCTCCGCGACAGAGGCTCGGCCTGGCCGTTGGACTGGTGGTTGAGCCCGACCTGGATGAAGCGGGCCTTGAGCCCCAGGACGTCGAAGCGGGTCCGGACGTTGAAGAGGATCTCCGGCTCGTAGTTCGTCTCCCGGAAGGGCGAGCTGTCGTCGAAGTTGTAGAGCTGCCAGAAGGACCTCTGCGTGTAGGCGAACCACAGGTCGATGTCCTGCCCGAAGACGTCCTGCCACAGCTTGGCCTTGAAGCTCAGCTGGAAGGCGACCTCGGGCTTGACCAGCGTCTTCGCCGGGTCGGCCTCCTGCAGCGGGGCCAGGTTGGGATACTCGTTGTAGGAGAGAACGAGGGCGTAGTTCGACCGGTGGAACGTGATCCAGGGCTTGCCGGCGCGCGCCTCCTCGTCCAGGTGCCAGAGCGAAGTGAAGTAGGAGGGGGCGGTCTCCTCGTCGGCCGCCCGGGGCGCGGCCCGGAGACCGCCGGCGAGGACGAGCGCCGCCGCGGCCAGGACAAGGACGCGCGGGAACGGGGACGGGCGCGGTTTGGACATGAAGGACCTGCCTTTCACCTCTTATAGGGCCGCCGCGGGGAGATGTCAAGAGCCCGGGCGGCGGGAACGGCCCGGCCGGGACATGACTTGGCATACCGATTGCTGCTTCCGCTATCGACAATGGGATCACGAGAGCTCTCATGAGGCCCCCCCAAGACCGGCGCGACCCGGGGCGGAAGACGGCCGCAGCGGGCAAAGGAAGTTTACAGTGAAAGAGATCTTAATAACTAAAATATTAGTTGACAAACTAACAATTTAGTTTTATATTAGGAGCGCCATGAAAGAACTCACCCGAGCCGAAGAGCAGATCATGCACGTCCTCTGGGCCCTCGAGCGGGCCTACGTCAAGGACATCATCGAGCGCCTGCCCTCCCCCAAGCCCGCCTACAACACGGTCTCGACGATCGTGCGGATCCTGGAGAAGAAGGGCTTCGTCGACCACGAGGCCTTCGGCAAGACGCATCTCTACCGGCCGACCGTCCCCAAGGAGGACTACACCCAGGCCTTCCTCAAGAGCTTCGTCAAGGACTATTTCGACGACTCCTACCAGGATCTCGTGTCCTCCTTCGCCCGGGACAGGAACATGACCGTCTCCGAGCTCGAGGAGATCCTGGCCTCACTCCGCGAGGAGATCCGGAAACAGAAGGCGGAGCAAAATGGCTGACCTCGCGTCGTATCTCGTCCGCTCCGGGGCGTGCCTCGCGCTCTTCTACGCTATTTACTGGCTGACCCTTCGAAGGGAGACGTTCTTCGCCCTCAACCGGGCCTACCTGCTCGGCGCGGCCGCGTTATCCCTGGCCCTGCCCCTTCTCAGGGTCCCCTCGCCGTTCTTCGAAACCGTGATCGACGCCACGGCGCTGCCCGCGGGCGCCGGCGGGGTCGTCCCGGCCGCGGCCGCGGACTCGCCGGCCGGGATCGGCCTTCCCGAGGCCCTGGCGGCCGTCTATGTCGCCGGCGCCGGGCTGCTGCTCCTCCTCTTCCTCGTCCGTCTGGGACGCCTGGCGCTGCTCATCGGGCGCTGCGGCTGCGTGCGCCACAGCGGCCTGAAGGTCGTCCTCTGCGGCCACCCCGGCGAGTCGTTCTCGTTCTTCGGCTTCGTCTTTCTCAACCGGGCCGACGTCCCGGCGGCCGATCTGGACCGGGTCCTGGCCCACGAGCTGGCCCACGTCCGTCAGCTCCACTCGCTCGACATCGTCCTGGCGGAGCTCCTGGCCGCCGTCCAATGGTTCAATCCTCTTGTATGGCCATACAAGAGATCGCTGCGCGAAACCCACGAATACCTGGCCGACCGCGCGGTCATAGCGCAGGGCTGCAGTCTGGCCCGGTATCAGCTGCTCATCGTCGAGCAGCACGTGGGCGGACGGCTGCTCGAACTCGCGAGCAGCTTCCGGACATCCCAGATCAAAAGGAGAATCGTCATGCTGTCCAAGCAGGAAACAAAGGGATTGGCGCGGTGGAAGCCGCTGCTCATCCTCCCGCTGGCCCTGGTCCTCGTCCTGGCCTTCGCCGAGTCCCGGACGGTCGTCCGGGGAGAGTCGGCCGCCATCGCCGCCCCGGCGCCCGCGGCCGTGGCCCCGGCCTCCCAGGAGACGTCCGAGGAGGCGATGATCAAGGCCCTCCAGGAGAAAAAGGCCCAGCTCGAGGAGATGAAGCAGAAGAACGCCGAGATGACGGCCAAGCTCAAGCAGAAGCTCGAGGAGGCGCCCGACGACGCGGCCAGGGAGAAGATCCTGGCCGCCCTGAAGGAGCAGAAGGTCATGGCCCTCCAGCTCGGCGCGAAAGAGCGGTCGCTCCAGATGAAGAAGATCGAGCTCGCGCTGAACAAGGAGAACGACGCCGCGAAGAAGGCCGATCTCGAGAAGAAGCTCGCCCAGCTCAAGGCCGAGTCCGAAGAGTATCAGAAAAAGGCCGAAGCCCTCGGGGCCAAGAAAGAGGCCGAGAAGGCGGCTCAGGAGAAGAAGATCCAGGAGAAGAAGACCGAGAAGAAATAGCCCCGCGGCGATCGCGAACGAGAGGCGAGGGGGCGGACGTCCGGAGGCGGGAACGCGCCGGGCTCCGCCCCCTCGTCATTTCACGGCCGGCCCCTAGCGGGCGACGAGATACGCGATCGCGAAGACCAGGGCTAAAAAATAGGACCAAACGCAGGGATGGTAGAGGGGCCCGACCTTCCCGGTCTCTTCCCGGGTCAGCCGCTTGTACTGGTCGATGTACTTGATGATGTACAGCCTGAGCAGAAAGAAGTTGATCTTGACCCCCCGCCGGGAGACCTCGCCGACGATCATCATGGACAAGACGACCGCCAGGATCACCGACACGAACGCCAGGACCGCGAATGAAGTGGCCATTCTCCTCTCCTGCCTCATTATACGGAAAAGAGCCGAAAACGGCTTGGGCTGTTCCGCAGCCGTTTTGCATTCCTCTCCGAAGTCCTTGACACTGCCGGAAACGCCGGAATATCCTGAGTTCGGAATCAAGGAGGATCGCCGATGCTCAAGCCGGGACAGGCCGTCCTGATCGCCCTGACCTTCCTCCTGCCGGGATCCGTCCGCCAAGGGAGCCAAGCCGCCCCGGAGCTCCCCTATCGTTTGACGAGCATCAACGACCGGATCACGGCCATCCAGTACGGCCGGTTCGAAGACAAATCGGCCATGACCGTGATCACGACGAAGCGCGGTTTGATCGTCATCGACACGGGGCTGACGTCGTTCTTCGCCGAGCAGATGAAAGCCAAGTTCCCGGCCCTATTCGGCCGTGCTGAAGTCCTGTACGTCATCAACACCCATTCCCACTTCGACCATACGGGAGGCAACCAGGCTTTTCCCGGGGCTGTGATCGTCGGCCACGACCATGTCGTTCCGGCCATGCGGCGCTTCGCCGACGGCAAAGACGCGTTCATCGCCGGACGGGCGGCCTCTATCGTCCGCCTGGAGGAATCTCTGGCCGGAAAAGATCCCGCCTCCGAGGAAGCGGAAGCCGTGTCCGAGAGGATCGGGATGGAAAAGCTGTTCGTCCGCGACTTGAAGACCCGATACATCATGACGCCCCCGACCAGGACCTTCAAAGACCGGCTGACGCTCAAGGCCGACGACCTGACGATCAAGCTCTACCATTACTCGGCTTGTTTTTCCGGCCCCCCGCAACAGCACACCGACAACGACATCCTCGTCCATGTCCCCGAGCTCGGCGCCCTTTTCGTGGGCGACGCGCTCTTTGTCAGCGAAGGATCCCTGGCTCCCGTCCCGGAACCGGATGATTACCCGTGCTGGCTAGCGCTATTCGACGAGATCCTGAAGGACCCCGTCCACCGGATCATCGGCGGCCATCTGGATCCGCGGATGGGGGGAGGGGATATACTGCGGGCCCTTAACCGTTATTGGAAGGAGTTGTGTGCCGCGGCCGGCCAGGCGGGATCGAGCTTCGAAGAATTCAGGGCCCAAAACGCCCTGGAGAAAGAGTACGAGTTCCTGGGGGAATTTTTCGACCTGGATTCCAGGACGGTCCGCGAGCAGCATGAAGTCATCCTGAACAAGGTCTGGCGGGCGAAAACCAATCGACCTCACCCCTGAAAACTAGGCCCCTTATAACGGGACTTTAATGAGGGAAAACGACGTGCCCCTGGCCTGACTCGAACAGGCGACCTCCGGATTAGGAATCCGCTGCTCTATCCAACTGAGCTACAGGGGCACCCGGCGGAATGGACCTTACTATAACCGAATCGCGGCGGGTTTTCAATTTGAGGAGCGGCGCTTCGGCCGGGGGGACCGCCGGGCCTTTTTCCGCTGGCACTTCGCGCAGAAATGGCTCGAGCGGCCGGCGACGCGCGTCATCCTGATAGGGGCGCCGCAGGCGGCACAGGGCTCCCCCGCCCGGCCGTAGACCTTGTGGGCGAACTGGAAATCGCCGGCGTTGCCGTCCGCGTCGCGGTACCCGTCGTCCGCGAGCGTCGAGCCGCCGGCCTCGACGGCCGCCGCCAGGACCTTGCGCATGGACCGGTAGAGCCGCTCGACAGCCTCGGGCCGCAGCGAGGAGGCGGGCGTTTCGGGATGGACGCGGGCGTCGAAGAGCGTCTCGTCGGCGTAGATGTTGCCGATGCCGGCGATCCGCGTCTGGTCGAGGAGCAGCGCCTTGATGCGGCCCTGGCGCGCCCCGAGGACGGCCGCGAACTCCGCCAGCCCGACCTCGAGCGGCTCGGGGCCGAGCGAGGCCAGCTCGCCGCAGGCCGATTCCGGCGCGCCCGCGAGGCAGAGCAGGAAGCCGAACTTCCGGACATCGCGGAACCTGAGCTCATCCCTCCCGTCCTCGAAGCGAACGACGAGCCGGGTGTGCCTGTCGCGCGGCTCCCCTTCCCTCGCGAACAGGAACTGGCCGGTCATCTTGAGGTGGAAGACGAGCGTCCGGCCGCCCTCGCACTCGACGAGGAGCATCTTGCCGCGGCGCCGCACGCCGAGGACGCGCCGCCCGCGCATGGCCTCGAGGCCCTCGCGGCCTCCCCGGCGCAGGAGCGGCCGGTGGAGCAGCTCGATCGCGGCGATGGCCCGGCCGCGGAGGCGCGGCGCGAGCGACCGGGCGATCGTCTCGACCTCGGGCAGCTCGGGCATGCGGCCATTCTACTTGATTTGACCCGGGGATTCGACTAAGATGCCATTCTGATGAAGATCAAAGGTATCATCGCCATGATCCTGGGCTGGGCGGTGCCGGGCCTCGGCCACGCCGTCCAGAGGAAGTACGTCCGGGCCGGGCTCTTCTTCGCCTCCATCTTCGCCATGACCGGCATCGGCCTGGCCATGGGCGGCCGGATCTACCCCTTCCAGACCGACAACCCCCTGACCATCCTGGCCTTCTGCGCCGACGTCGGCAACGGCCTGTTCTACGGCCTGGCCCAGTACTTCCGCTGGGGCGGCGGCCACCTCGAGCGGGCCACGTTCGAGTTCGGGACCGCCTACATCGCCGGGGCCGGGCTCCTCAATTTCCTCGTCGCCCTCGACGCCCACGACATCGGAGCGGGGAAGAAGAAATGATCTTCGAAAGCCACCTCCTGTCGATGGTCGTCTACGCCTTCTTCGTCGCCCTCGTCCTGGCCCTCGTCCGCCGGCCGGACCTGAAGAGCCGCCTCCGCTACGGCCTGATCCTGTTCTTCGCCATGACCGCCGGCGCCCTGGCCTTCGGCTGGTTCATGTTCCTGTTCATCAAGAAATAAGGGCCGGCGCCCGGCCCGGGAGACGCGGCGCGCGAGCATGATCGAGCTCTATCACATCTGGAAGCAGTACCAGAAGCCCTACTGGGCCCTGGCCGACGTCACCCTTAGGATCAACGACGGGGACTTCTGCTTCCTCACCGGGCCGAGCGGCTCGGGCAAGACCACCCTGCTCAAGACGATCTTCCGGGAGACCCCGCCGACCGAGGGCCAGATCCTCATCAACGGCATCAACATCCTCAAGATCCGCGACAACCGCATCTACACGCTGCGGCGGACGATGGGCATCGTCTTCCAGGATTTCCGGCTGATGTTCCACCGGACGGTCTTCGACAACGTGGCCGTGCCCCTCCAGGTCGTCGGCGTCGGCCGCAAGGAGATCCGGCGGCGGGTCTTCGCCACGCTCCAGAAGGTCAACCTCCACCAGAAGATGTGGGAGCTGCCGGCCCACCTGTCTTACGGCGAGCAGCAGCGGGTGGCCATCGCCCGGGCCGTCGTCAACAACCCGGAGATCATCCTGGCCGACGAGCCGACGGGCAATCTCGACCCCGAGCTGGCTTTCGAGATCATCACCCTGTTCAAGGAGATCAACAAGCAGGGCGCGACCGTCATCATCGGCAGCCACGACCGGGAGCTCATCCGCCACTTCGGGGACAACATCCTGTTCCTCCAGAAGGGCAAGATCGTCGGCAAGGAAGCGCACGCGTGATCGAGAAGCTGAAGTTCTTCCTGACCGTCACGGGCAACAACCTGTGGCAGTTCCGGACGCGGAACCTCTTCAGCGTGACCATCATCTGCCTGTCGTTCCTGACCGTCGGCATCTTCATGTCGCTCGCCAACAACCTCCGGGCCACGGCGCGGGAGCTGTCGAACAACATGACGGTGGCCTTCTACCTCGACCGGGGCCTGTCGGCGGCCCAGGCGGACGCCCTGCGGCGGGAGATCGGCACGCCGCCGTTCGTCGAGAGCGTCCGGGTGGTCACCCCGGAGGAGGCCCTGGAGAAGTTCCGGGCGGGCTTCCCCGAGCTGGCCGACGTCGCGGCCGGCCTGAAGGACAACCCGTTCCCGCCGTCGATCGAGATGAGGATCGACGCCAGGGCCGCGGCGTCGCAGCAGGTCGTCGCCTTCGTCGAGGGCTGGAAGGCCCGGCCGGGCATCACCGACGTCCTCTTCAACCAGGACTGGGTCGACAAGATGCACGGCTTCAGCCGCCTGGCCGGGGCCGTCGGGGCGTTCCTGGGGGGCATCCTCATCCTGACATCGTTCTTCATCATCTCCAACGTCGTCAAGCTCAACGTCTTCGCCCGGAAGAACGAGATCGAGATCCTCCGGCTCGTCGGGGGCACCAACCTCTTCATCCGCATCCCCTTCTGGCTCGAGGGCATCGTCCTGGGGCTCATGGGCAGCCTGCTCTCGCTCGCGCTCCTCTTCATCGTCATCAACGTCTTCCCGATCTACCTCGGCGCTTCGCTCGGCGCCCTGCAGGAGCTGCTGCGCTTCCGCTACCCCGACGCGACCCAGGCCGCCGTTCTCCTCGTCGGCGGCGCGGCGACGGGGTTCATCGGCAGCGCGACCTCGGTCTCGAAGTTCCTCAAAGTTTGACCCCCTCTTATCTTATTTGATAGAATCGGGGCAAATGGCATCGCTCGGACAGGCCCTCAGGGAAGAGCGCGAGGCGCGCAACATCTCCATCGAGGAGATCGCCTCGGCCACCAAGATCGTCCCCCGCTACCTCGAAGCCCTGGAACGCGACCACCTGGACATGATGCCGGGGGGGTTCTTCATCCGGGGCATCATCCGGACCTACGCCAAGGCCATCGGTCTCGACGGGGACGAGGTTTTAGCCAGGTACCGGGCGGCCGGGCTCATCGGCGGGGACGCGCCCAAGCGGACGTCCATCCCCAAGACCGCGCTCACGATCGGGTCCGCGCCTCCCCCGCCGCCCGCGCCCCCCGTGCCCGAGCCCCCGGCCGCGGACGCCGACGCCGTCGTCGACCTCGACCTCTCGCACGCGCCCGGGTCCGGCGCCGGGGAGACGCCCGGGCCGGCCTTCGTGTTCGAATCGCCCGCCAGGCCCGGCCTCTCCCCCGCCGCCCGGAAGAAGATCTTCGCCTGGGCCTGGCGCGCGGCGGCCGTCGGCGTCATCGTCGCCGCGATCTTCTTCCTGTGGTCGTCGCGCCGGCCGCGTCCGCCCCAGGGCCAAGCGGCGGCGTCCGGCTCGCCCTCCGCGCCGAGCGCGGGGCCCGCGGCCATGCTCGCGACGGAGCCCGCGCCGGCCCCCGCGGCGAGGCCCGACCTCCCGCCCGTCGTCGAGGAGGTCTGGGAAGGCGTCACGATCGAGATCTCGTTCCAGGCCGAGACCTGGATCGAGGTCCGCGCCGACGGCGTCCTCAAGGTCTCCGGCCTCTTCCCCGCCGGCGCCACGGCCCGGGCCCGCGCCGACGGCCAGCTGCTCATCAACGTCGGCAACGCCGGGGGGTTCACCTTCCTCCTGAACGGTAAGCCGGCCAAGCCCCTCGGCCGCACCGGGCAGGTCCGGACGGAGATCGCCATCACTCCCGAGAACTTCAAGGATTTCCTCCAGGGGCCGTCGCCCGGCCAGCCCGCGGGCTGACGCCCCGGCCCGGCCCGACGAGCGCCTGACCCATGCCCACCGACCAGGCGGAAGCCATCGTCCTGCGGACGACGAACATCGGCGACCAGGACAGGATCGCCGTCTTCTTCTGCCGGGACCGCGGCATCCTGCGCGGCGTGGCCAAGGGCGCCCGCAAGTTCGGCAACCGCTTCGGCAGCAGCCTGGAGCCGATGTCCGTCGTCCGCGTCTTCTACTACGAGAAGGAGCGGCGCGAGCTCGTCACGGTCTCCGGCTGCGACCTCCTCGAATCGTTCTTCGAGGTCCAGAAGGAGCCGGCCACCGCCTTCCTCGTGAGCTATTTCGCCGAGCTCGTCGAGGAGTTCGCCCCGGCCAGGGCCCGGGAGGAGGTCCTCTACCGGCTCCTCCTGTCCGTCGTCCGCTGCCTCCGGGACGGCGGCGACCGCGAGGTCGCGGCCGCCTATTTCGAGGCCTGGTTCCTCCACGCCAACGGACTGCTGCCCGACCTGGCCGCCTGCCGGAGGTGCCGCAAGCCCGTCCCCCCCGGCTGGCTGGCGCCCAGGAGGGACGGCGCCTACTGCGCGGACTGCGCCCCGGCCAGGAAGGACGAGCTGCCGGCCGAGGCCGCGGCCTTCCTCCGTTGGGCGCGCCGGAACCCGCCGCCGGGAGCGTGCTCCCCCCTGTTCGGGCCGGACGCCGTCGCCCGGATCAGGCGGGCCCTCCAGGCCATGATCGTCTACCACATGGAGCGGGAGCCGCGGACGCTGCACGTCCTCAAGGCGAAATGAGCCCGATTTTGCTATAATTGGTGGAACCCGAACGACGGACGAACAGTTGAACGTATATGGCCCGGGATCGACAGAGGAGACTTCATTGAAAAAAGCTGTGCGCATACTTCCCGTTCTCATCCTGGCGCTGTCCCTGTCGGCGCAGATCAGCACGGGGGACTTCCGCGGCAAGGTCGTCGGCAAGGACGGCCAGCCCCTCGCCGGAGTCAAGGTCACCCTCACCAGGCCCGACAACCCTGGCGAGAAGACCGCCACCGAGGCCTCGGGCTTCTACCGCTTCCCGTCCGTCCCTCCCGGCCCGGACTACGGCCTCAGGTTCGAGCGCGAGGACCTCAAGACCGTCACCCTGGCCGACATCGCGGTCACGGTCGGCGGGACCGTCTCCATCGACGTCATCCTCGAGCCCGGCAAGCCCGAGGACGTCCTCGCCCTGACCGGCTCGGCCTCGATCATCGACCGGACGAAGATGACCAGCGGGAGCTCGTTCGGGCGCGCCGAGCTCCAGCTCCTGCCCACGGCCCGCGACCCCTGGGCGATCGCCCGGCTCGTGCCGGGGGTCGTGCTCGACCGCGAGATCGTCGCCGGGGACGTGACGGGCGGGCAGGCCTCGGTCGTGGCCCGGGGCGACGCCGCGAACGGCGCCGCCAACGTCTGGACCGTCGACGGCATCGACGTCACCGACCCCCTGTCCCTCGGCGCCTCGACCGTCGCCTTCGACTTCGACACGCTCGACACGGTCGCCGTGACGACCGGCGGCGCGGCCGACGTCCTCATGCCGACGGGCGGCATCGCCCTCAATCTCGTCACCCGCCGCGGCGACAACGCGATCGGGGGGACGGCCCGGTTCTACCTGACCGACGGCGCCTTCCAAAGCGAGAACCTGACCGACGAGCTCCGGGACGGGGGCATCGTCGCCAGCAACAGGATCCGCCAGTTCCGGGACTTCGGGCTCAGCATCGGCGGCCCCATCGTCAAGGACCGGGTCTGGTGGTGGGGGTCCTACGGCGTCCAGGACCTGGACGGCTTCACCATCTACGACACCCCGGACCGGACCCTCTTCAACAGCTTCAGCCTCAAGGTCGGCGCCCGGCCCTTCGCCGGCAACCGTCTCGAGCTGATGTACATGGCCAGCTCGAGGGAGAAGTCCGGCCTGAACGCGTCCGTGGCCAAGCCCGAGGGCGACCACCAGTACAGCCGCTACCGCCTGGGCAGCCCGGTCTTCCGGCTCCAGGACGAGCAGACCTTCGGGAACGACCTGTACGTGTCCATGAAGCTCACCGTCGCCGACACCGGGACGACGACGCGGCCGGTCGTCGACGAGGACCTGGAGAACATCGTGACCTGGGACGTCGCGAACGGGGTCTACGTGCCCTACTCGGCGGACTTCGGCCGGTCGTGGGACTCGAGCGCGTTCACCCGGAAGAGGAACGACTTCCAGATGATGGCCAGCCTCTACCGGGAGTCCGTCCTCGGCCTGCCCCACGACCTCAAGGTCGGCTTCGAATTCTCCGCGAAGAGGACGACCGGCCTGTCCGGCTACGCCCAGAACTTCACGGTCTCGAGGAACTTCACCGAGCCCCTCATCGACCTGGGCGAGGGCCTGGTCGTGCCGCCGTCCGACTGGCAGTACCTCCGGTTCGACCGGGAGGACCGCGACGTCTCCCTGCTCGACCAGGCGTCCTTCTTCCTCCAGGACACCGTCGTCAAGGGGCGGTTCGTCCTGACGCTCGGCCTGCGCTACGACCGCCAGGCGCCGTCCATGGGCGCCCACACGGTGGCCGCGGTCTACGAGAGCCCGGCCTCGCTGGCCCTCCTCAACGCGGAATCGGGCTCGGCCCTCGCCGACTCCCTCCCGCCCCTCCACCTCGACGCCATCAGGGCCCGATACAGATGGAGCACCTGGTCGCCCCGGCTCGGCCTGAGCTGGGACCTCTCGGGGGACGGACGGACCGTCGTCAAGCTGGCCCTGTCCCGGTACGCGGACCTCCTCGAGACCGGGGCCCGGGTCGTCCGGCCGCTGGGCCTGGACGGCGGCCTGGGCTTCTGGTGGACCGACACGAGCGGCAACGGCGTCGTCGACGTCAACGAGATCTACTGGCGGTACTCGGCCCTCCATCCCGAGACGCCGTACGCGCTCTACCTTCTCTACGACCTGTCGGGCTTCCTGACCGACGCCGCGGAGGCCGCCCTCGAGGGCGGCTTCGAGAGCGACGCCTACCTCGCCGGCAACTACTGGGACTACGACTTCAACGACCCCTTCGCCGTCAACTACGACTACCTGACGACCTTCTACCGCAGCGACGTCGATCCCGACGCCAGGAACGTCAAGACCTCGCCCCGGACGCGCGAGATCATGCTCAGCTTCGAGCGGGAGCTCCGGCCCGACCTGGCCGCCTCCGTCACCGCCACCTACCGCCGGACCGACAACTTCGACTGGGCCAAGCTGTTCTACCCGGCCGACATCTTCCCCTCGACGCCCGACCTGGTCATCGACGACACCGGGACCTGGTACACCGAGGCCGGGACGGTCCCGGACACCGTCGTCATCGACGGCGTGACCTACGACATGGGCGACGCCGCGGGCCGGACCTGGTACCTGCCCAACGAGGCGTTCCCGGGCGACACGCCCTACCGGATGGTCGACAAGAGCGCGGCCTTCCGGACGTATTACGGCGTCGACCTCGCCCTCACCAAGCGGTTGTCGCACAAATGGTTCATGAACGCCTCGGTCACGCTCCAGGACCAGCGCCACCACTGGGGCGGTTCCTTCATCGACCCGACCAACCAGTGGGCGCTCGACGGCCAGGCCTACGGGAGCCCCGGCGCGACGTCCATGCTGATGTACTCGCGCTGGCTGGCCAAGGTCAGCGGGCTCTACCAGCTCCCCTGGGGCGTCAGCCTCGCGGCCACGCTGTTCGCCCGCGAGGGCTGGAGGGTCCCGAACACCGTGACCCTCGCCTATGCCACCGACGAGGCCTGGCCGGGCCTCTACAAGTCGAACACGATCTACATCTGGCCGGCCGGCAAGGACAGGCTGCCGGCGGTCCACGACCTGTCCTTCCGCGTGGAGAAGAGCATCCGATTCGGGGGCGGCCGGGCGCACTTCATGGCCGACGTCTTCAACGTGTTCAACACGGCCGCCGCCACCGGCGCCTACCCCGCCCACCTGGGGACCTATTACGTCGACACGGGCGAGTCGGCGGCCAACCCGACCAACCG
>CAZFBC010000056.1:0-12920 GCA_964517245.1 uncultured Eubacteriales bacterium
AAGTACTTCTTCTTCGAGAAGGGCGCCATCTTCCAGGTCAAGACGAACCAGCCCGACGAGCGGCTGGGCGAGATCCTCTTCAAGCTCGAGCGCATGCCCAAGGAGGCCCACGCCCGCATCGAGGAGTACATCGAGCCCAACAAGAACCTCGGGGAGGTGCTCAAGGCCCGCGGGATCATCACCGAGGAGGACCTGGCCGAGGCCCTGGCCCACCAGATCCGCGACTGCGTCCTCAACGTCTTCCCCCATTTCGACGCCGAGATCGAGTTCCAGGACCACGCCACGTTCGGCGACACCGCCGACGAGTCCAGGACCAGCATCCCCCTGCTCATCGAGTACGGCATCCGGCGCATGCCGGGCAACCCCGTCCTCCAGGCGGCCCTGGCCCGGCGGACCCCCGCCCAGGGCCGGAAAACCTACGCCTACCTGCTGACCTCCGAAGAGAAGGAGATCCTGGAGAAGTTCAACGGCGAGGATACGTCCGAGAGCATCCTGAAGTCGCTGACCATGCCGCCCGACCAGTTCTGGAAGAGCCTGTACCTCTTCCACTGCCTGGGCGTCGTCGACCTCGGCGGGGAAGCCCGGAAGGCCTCCCAGCCCGAGCCGGAAGCCCGGCCCCGCCCCCAGGCCCCCATCCGCACGGACGTCCCCCAGGTCATCGCCGAGGTCCTGTCCTTCCGGGAGACCCTTCCGGCGATGACCCTCTACCAGATCCTGAACATCCCCAAGACGGCCTCGGACGAGGACGTCAAGAAGGCCTATTTCGGGATGGCCCGCCGCTTCCACCCCGACCGCTTCGACCGCAAGATCGCGGCCGATTTCAAGTCCCAGATCGACGAGGTCTTCGACGGGATCACCAACGCCTACCGCGTCCTGAGCAACCAGGCCTCCCGCCGGGTCTACGACGCCAAGGCCGTCTCGGCGCCGTCCCAGGACGATGCCCAGGACACCCTCCGCAAGGCCGACATCAAGTTCCGCCAGGGCAAGACCCTCCACGGCCAGGGGCGCTACGACGACGCCATCGCCTTCCTCGAGGAGGCCGTCCGGATGCGGCGGGACAAGGGCGATTACTACCTGCTCCTGGCCATGTGCGAATCCCAGATGCCGGCCTACGTCAAGAAGGCGGAGCAGGACTTCCTCAAGGCCATCCAGCTCGAGCCCTGGAACCCCGAGGGCTACTTCGGCCTGGGCATGCTCTACAAGAACGAGGGGCTCCAGACCAAGGCCATCAGGCATTTCGAGAAGGCCCTCGAGGTCGAGCCCGAGCACTTTTCGGCCCGCGAGGCGCTCGAGGAGCTGACGGGCAAGTCCAAGAAGGGGCCGAAGGGCCTTTTCGGCATGGACCTCTTCGGCTCGAAGAAGAAAAAGTAGCTACGGCTTCCGGCCGACCAGCTCCAGGAACTCCGCCTCCCCCACGACCCGGACCCCGAGCTCACGCGCCTTGTCGAGCTTCGAGCCCGGGGCGGCGCCGGCGACGAGGCCCGTCGTCTTCCGGGTCACGGACGTCCCGACCTCGGCCCCCAGCCCCTCGAGCAGGTCACGGGCCTCGTCCCGGCCCATGGCGGAGAGCGTCCCGGTGATGACGAAGACCTGGCCGGCCAGGGGCTTGGGGCCGGCCGCGTCGGCCGCCGCCCGGAGGCTCACCCCCGCCTCCCCGAGCCGCCGCAGGAGCTCGCGGTTGGCCGCCTGGGCGAAGAAGAAGAGGACGCTTTCCGCGACCTTGGGGCCGACGTCCTCGACCAGGACGAGCTCGTCCCGGCCGGCCGCCTCGAGCGCCCCGAGCGTCCCGTAGCGGGCGGCCAGCGTCTGGGCCAGCCGCTCGCCGACGTGGCGGATGCCGAGGCCGAAGAGCAGGCGGGCCAGGCCGCGGGCCTTCGAGGCCTCGATCCCGTCGAGGAGGTTCCGGGCGCTCTTGGGCCCCAGCCGCTCCAGGCCGACGAGGTCCTCGTGGCGCAGCCCGTAGAGGTCGGGGATGGAGCGGACGAGCCCCGACTCGACGAGCTGGTCGACGACCGCCTCGCCCAGGCCGTCGATGTCCATGGCCCGCCGGGCGGCGTAGTGGAGGAGGGACTCCCGGACGCGGGCCGGGCAGGAGGCGTTGACGCAGCGCGAGATGACCTCGCCCTCGGGGCGGAAGACCTCCGAGCCGCAGGCGGGGCACCGCGCCGGCCAGGCGAAGGGCTCGGTCCCCTCCGGCCGCCGCTCCTTCATGACCGCGACGACGCGCGGGATGACGTCGCCGCTCCTCTCGATGAGGACGACGTCGCCGACCCGGACGTCCTTGCGCCGCAGCTCCTCCTCGTTATGGAGGGTCGAGCGGCCGATGGTCGTCCCCGACAGCTTGACCGGCTCGAGGACGGCCACGGGCGTCAGCGCCCCGGTGCGGCCGACCTGGACGACGATGCCGTTGACCCGGGTCGTCGCCTGGCGGGCCGGGAACTTGTACGAGATGGCCCAGCGCGGCGACTTGGCCGTCGCCCCGAGGTCCCGGCGCGCCCCGGCGTCGTCGACCTTGACCACGATGCCGTCGGCGTCGTAGTCGAGCCCGTCCCGGCCGGCGCTCATCTCCCGGTAGTAGGCCAGGACGTCGTCGAGCGACGGGCAGAAGCGGGAGTGGGGGTCGGTCGGGAAGCCGAGGTCCCGGAGCCGGCCCAGGGCGGCCCACTGGCTCGGCTCCTCCGCGCCGTCGACGAAGAGCGTGTAGAGGAAGACCCGGAGGCCCCGGCGGGCCACCGTCCGGGGGTCGAGGAGGCGGATGGAGCCGGCCGCGGCGTTGCGGGGGTTGGCGAAGAGCGGCTCGCCGGCCTCCTCGCGCTCGCGGTTGATCGCCCGGAAGGAGGCGAAGGGCAGGAAGACCTCGCCGCGGACCTCGACCTCGCCCGGGGCGTCGATCGCGAGCGGCAGGGAGCGGACGGTCCGGACGTTGCCGCTGACGTCGTCGCCGCGGACGCCGTCGCCGCGGGTGACGGCCCGGACGAACCGGCCGTCCCGGTAGAGGACGGAGATGCCCAGCCCGTCGATCTTGAGCTCGGCCGTGTAGGCGAGGGCCCGTCCGGGCAGGAGCTTGCGGACGCGCTCCTCGAACTCGCGGATCTCGCCCTCGTCGTAGCCGTTGTCGATGCTGAGCATCGGCGTCCGGTGGGCGACCGAGGGGAAGCCCTCGACCGGCCTCTCGCCCACCCGCCGGGTGGGGGAGTCGGGCGTCGCGAGCTCGGGGAAGCGCCGTTCGAGAGCGCCGAGCTCCGCCATCAGGCGGTCGAACTCGGCGTCGGAGATCTGGGGATCGTTGTCGACGTAGTATTTCCGCTCGTGGTGGAGGATGAGGCGCCGCAGCTCCCCGGCCCGGGCCCGGTCCTTCCGGCCTGCGGAAGAGGAGGACACGTCTTCCCTCCTGCTATCGGTGACTCCCCGTCCCGGGCCGCCCCGGGGCGGGCCCTTACTTGCCGAGCCGGGACTTGGTCTGGGCGACGAGCTGGTTGAACCGGTCGAGGACGCCCTTCTGGCTGGCCTGGATCCTGGCGATGGCCGCCTTCTCGGCCTCGATGTTGGCCTCGAGCGTCTTGAGCAGCCGCTGGTCGTTCGCGGACAGGTCCTCCTCGGATTTGCCCTCGATCTTGGAGTTGTAGGTCTTGGTGAACTCCTCGATGGCCCGGTTGTGCTCGGCGATCTGGTCGTAGCTCTTGGCCAGGTCCTTGTCCTTGCCGACGAACATGTTCTGGGCCTGGCCGAGCATGTTCTTGGATTCCTTCGGGTTGAGGATGGCGGCCTCGATCCAGGCGTTGATGGCCTCGTCGGTCTTGGCCGGGTTGTTCTTGACCTGGCTGTTGACGATGATGGCGATGTTCTTGGCCAGGCCGGGGGTCTTCTTCCTGGCGTAGCCTTCCTTGTAGACGGCCAGGGCCTCGTCGATCTTGTCCTGCTTGTAGAGGGTCTGGCCGAGGAGGGCGGCGCTCTCGGGGCCCTTGTCGGCGGCGTAGAACTGGCGGAAGACCTGCTCGGCCTCGGCGAACTTCTGGTCCTTGTACAGGGTCGCGGCCAGGCCGTTGAGCTGCTTGGAGATCGAGGGGTCCTTGAGGATGCCGTAGGCGGTGATGTAGTTCTCGGCGGCCGCGCCGAAGTCGCCGGCCTTCTCGGCGAACTGGCCGATCATCACGTAGCCGCCGGCCTGGAGCTGGGCGCTCAGCTTGGCGTCGCTCGTGGCCTTGCCGTAGTCGATGAGCTTGCGGGCCGCGGCCTTGGCCTTGTCCGTC
Source organism: uncultured Eubacteriales bacterium (assembly GCA_964517245.1). GTDB lineage: Bacteria > Acidobacteriota > Aminicenantia > Aminicenantales > Saccharicenantaceae > RBG-16-66-30. Next base: position 4,251 of record CAZFBC010000056.1, read on the forward strand.
TGGCCGGCGCTGTTGTAGAGCGTCGGAATGGTCGCCAGGAGGCCGAGCTTGGTCTGGCCGTCGATGCCGGACATGCCCAGGGCCTTTTCGCCGTACTCGGCCGCCTTCTGGCTGCTTTTCGAGGCGCAGGGCGTCAGGCAGTAGTAGGCGTAGGCCCAGTGCTCGTTGGCCGTGCCCTGGCCGCCGTATTTGGAGATGTAGCTGTCGAGGGCCTGGATCTTCTGGCAGTTATCGGCGATCTGCATGGCCTTGAGGTAGTCCTCGTCGGCGCTCTGCGCGGCGACGAGGCCCGCCAGGGCGAACGTCAGGGCCAAGGTAGCGAAGAGTGTCCTTTTCATGGCTGACCTCTCTCGGAAAATTTCAGGAATCATAATCTGCATCCCTGTGTTTGTCAACATTCCCGCCATTTCAACCCAATTATAGCAATAAATGTGCCAAAGCGCCTTTCGATCTCCCTTTTGATTCTCCGGCCCCCTTTGCCTTATAATACGCCCATGGACCGGAAAGCGCTGTTCCGGGAGGCTTTCCGGGAGCGGCTCGGCACCCCGCTCTCGGAGAACGTCCCCCTGTCGGCCATGTCCAGCTTCGGCATCGGCGGGCCGGCCGACTTCTTTTTCGAGGCCCGGACCGAGGAGGACCTCAAGAAGGCGCTCGCCGTGGCTTTCAAGGAGAAGTTCCCCTGTTACGTCATCGGCGGCGGGACGAACATCCTGTTCGACGACGCCGGCTACCGGGGGCTCATCGTTCGCAACCGGCTGGAAGGGATCGTCAGGGAGGAGGACCGCCTGAGGGTCCTGGCCGGCACGCACCTCGCGGCGGTCGTGCGCGAGGCGCTCGGGGCGGGGCTGGCCGGCCTCGAGTTCCTGGCCGGCATACCCGGGACGCTCGGGGGGGCCGTCAGCGGCAACGCCGGGGCCTTCGGGGCGGCGATCGGGGACCGCGTCGCCTGGGCCGCCCTCCTGTCCCCGGGGGGCGTCCAGACGACCGTCGGGCGGGAATCCCTGGCTTTCGGCTACCGGACCTCCGCCCTCAGGCAGAAGCCGGCGGTCGTCCTCGATGCCGTCCTCCTGTGCTCTCCGGGGGACAGGAAGGCATCCGAGGCCAAGGTCGGAGACATCCTCGAGAGGCGCAAGTCCAAACAGCCCCCCTGGGGGACGCCCTCGGCCGGAAGCTACTTCAAGAACCCGTGCTCGGCGACCGGGGTCAAGACGGCCGCCGGCTACCTCCTCGAGCAGGCCGGCGCGAAGGGCCTGGCGGTCGGGGACGCCGCGGTCTACGAGGGCCACTGCAATTTCGTCGTCAACAGGGGGAACGCCACCTCGGCCGACGTCCTGCGCCTGGCCGGTGAGATGAAGGAAAAGGTCTTCAGGACGTTCGGCATCCGCCTCGAGGAGGAGGTCATCCACCTCGAAGCAGGCGCTTCATCGGTCTGACGCGGTCCGCCCCGAGGCCGCGCTCCGCGGCGATCTCCAGGGCCTGACGGCTCAGGGCCAGGTAGACCTCTCTCGCGGCGGGATCGGCCCGCAGGGCCTCCAAATGCGCCCGGACCGTCGCCGCGTCCCCCCTGAGCACGGGCCCGGTCAGGGCCTTTTCCAGGCCAAGGTCTTTTACGTTCTGTAAAGTTCTTTGGGCGAGCGGCAGGAGCATGCCGGCGGCCTCGCCGCTCCCGATGCCGATCGCCCCGAGGAGGCCGACCGCCGTCCGCTCCAGGGCCACGAGCGTGTTCGAGGCCATGACGCAGGCGGCGTGGTAGAGGGGCTTGTCCGTCTCCGCCAGCAGGAGGATCGCGCCGCCGAGGGCCCGGACGACCTCCGAGGCGGCCTCGACGCCGGCCGGGTCGCCCTCGACGCCCCAGGTGACGCCCTTGAAGATCGAGGCCGGGGAGTCCTTGCGCGGGAAGGCCTGGACCGGGTGGAGCGAGGCGGTGACGGCCCCCCGCCGGGCGAGCGGGGCCAGGACGCGGGCGGGGAGCAGGCCGCTCATGTGGAAGACCGCCCGGCCCGACCAGGGGACGCCCGACCGGGCCAGCCCGGCGGCGACGCGGCCGACGGCGTCGTCGGGCACGGCGACGAAGACGACGCCGCCCGGACGGGCCCCGGCGCGGAGCGCGGCCGCCGTCCGGCCCCGGCCGACGATGCGGCGGCTCTCGCGGGCCGCCCGCGCGTCCTCGTCGACGATGAGCTCGGCCTTCCAGCCCCGGCGGACGAGGGCCGCGGCGAGCGTCGTGCCCAGCCGGCCGGCGCCGACGACCGAGAAGCTCCTCGCGTCCCTCATGGCTTCGACTTGAAGACCTCGTCCCAGAGGTCGACCTCGAGCGAGGTCGGCCGCTCCACCCTCTTTTCGAGCTCGCGCCGCTCCTTGCCCTCCTTGAGGACCGCCTTGAGCTCGCGGGCGAACGCGTCGGACGTCAGGGCCTCGATGCCCCGCTTCCTGGCCAGGTCGCGGAGGGCCCGGTCCGAGGTGACGACGAAGAAGCGGCGCCGGTCGGCCTGCCCGAGGAGCATCTCCCGGATGACGTCGTCGGCGCTGCCGCCCTCGCCGGGGTAGTGGATGGTGAACTTGGGGTTGACCGGGACGTCGGTCGGCGTCGGCTCGGGGTTGCCGTCGAAGACGAGGTGGATGCGGGCCCGGGTGACGCGCTGGAAGGCCAGGAGGCGCACGACCAGGCCGTCGCGGCCGCCCTTTTCGCGCAGCTCGTGGGGCGCGATGCGGCCGAGCAGGTTGTTGCCGTCGACGAGGTAGGCCATCTCACCCGGGCGGCCAGGCCAGGCGCCGGCCGCCGATGACGTGGAAGTGGATGTGGAAGACCTCCTGGCCGGAGTCCCGGCCCGTGTTGAGGACGACCCGGTAGCCGCTCGCGCCGACGCCCTTCGACCGGGCGACCTCCCGGGCCGCGAGCAGGATCTCGCCGAGCAGGGCCTCCGAGCCGTCGGGGGCCTCGTCGAGCGAGGCGAAGTGGGCCTTGGGGACGACCAGCGCGTGGACGGGGGCCTGGGGGCGGATGTCCTCGAAGGCGAGGACGCGCCCGTTCTCGAAGAGGACCGTGGCCGGCACCTCGCCGCGGACGATGCGGCAGAAGAGGCAGTCGGCGGCGCCGGCCGGGACCGGGGCGCTCACGCCGGCACCCTTTCGATCTCGGCGCCGAGGCCGCGGAGCTTCTCCTCGATCCGCTCGTAGCCGCGGTCGAGGTGGTCGATCTCGGTGACCGTCGTCTCGCCGGCGGCGACGAGCCCGGCCAGGACGAGGGCGGCCGAGGCCCGCAGGTCCGTGGCCACGACCTCGGCCCCGGAGAGCGGCGTCCGGCCCCGGACGACCGCCTTGTCGCCCTGGACCTCGATCGCGGCGCCCAGCCGGACGAGCTCGTTGACGTGGGAGAAGCGGCGGTCGAAGATGGTCTCGGTGATGATGGAGGTCCCCTCGGCCTGGGTCAGGAGCACCATGAACTGGGCCTGCATGTCCGTGGGGAAGCCGGGGTAGGGCGAGGTCGTGATGTCCTGGGGCCGGACCTCCCGGCCGCCGGCGACGCGCAGGGCGTCGGCGCCCTCCGCCTCGACGCTCGCGCCCGAGGCCCGGAGCTTGTCGACGACGCTCGCCACGTGCTCGGGGACGACGCCGCGGACGAGCACGTCGCCGTCCGCGAGGGCGCCGGCGACGAGGAAGGTCCCGGTCTCGATCCGGTCGGGGATGATGGCGTGGCCGGCGCCGCCGAGCTCCTTGACGCCGCGGACGCGGGCCGTTTCGGCGTCGACCCACTCGATCTTCGCGCCCATCTTGTTGAGCAGCGCGGCCAGGTCGGCGACCTCGGGCTCCCGGGCGCAGTTGCGGAGGACGGTCTCGCCCTTGGCCAAAGCGGCGGCCATGAGCAGGTTCTCCGTCCCGGTGACCGTCTTCTTCTCGAACGTGATCTCGGCGCCGCGGAGGCGGCCGGCCTCGGCCCGGATGTAGCCGTGGTCGAGCGAGATGGTCGCGCCGAGCTTCTGCAGGCCGGCGATGTGGAGGTCAATGGGGCGGGACCCGATGGCGCAGCCGCCGGGCAGGGCGACGACCGCCTTGCCGAACCTGGCCACGAGCGGGCCGAGGACGAGGATGGAGGCGCGCATGGCCCGGACGAGCTCGTAGGAGGCCTCGTCCGAGCGGATCTCCGGGACGCGGAGCGACACGGCGTCGCCGTCGGCCCGGGCGGCGCCGCCGAGGTCGGCGATGAGCGTCAGGATGGTCTCGACGTCCTTGACGCGCGGGACGTTGGTCAGGCGGATCTCCCCGCCGGTCAGAAGCGAGGCGGCGATGGCCGGGAGCACGGCGTTCTTGGCCCCGCTCATCCGGACCTCGCCCCGGAGGCTCAGGCCGCCGCGGATAATCAGCTTGTCCATCGGGCCGATTGTAAAGGAACGGGCGCCCGATTTCAATTCGGGGACACGTACCCTGGGTACATGTCCCCACGTCGTGTCCCCAAGCTGGGGTCAGACCTGTCCGTCGCGGGTCCAGCCCCAGGCGTCGTAGTAGGCGTCGAGGACGGCGTTGTGGAAGGCCTCGTCGACGGCCCGGCCCTTGTGGGCCCCGGCCGTCAGGGGGACCTTGAGCTTGGGCGGGACGTGGGCGTCGTAGGCCCGGTCGCGGCCCTGGAGGTTGTTGACCCGCCGCTCGAGGGCGTAGATGCGGCGGCCGCAGGCCTTGAGGGACTCCGGCGTGTAGGCGATGCCGGTCAGCGCGCCGTAGAGCGAGAGGAACGGCTCGGCCGTGATGTCGCCGGTGAAGAAGTCGCAGAGCCCCAGGGAGTCGACGAGGGCCTTGCCGGCCTGTCCCTCGGCGACGTAGGCGGCCAGGTCGCGGGCGTCCTTGAGACCGCCCTCCTCGGCCTGGATCGTCCAGGCGTAGGTGTGGTCGCCGCGGCCGCGGTTCGAGGTGGCGTAGGCGGCGAACATGCCGGGGAAGACCTTGGGGCTGATCCCGGCGTAGCCGAGGCCGCCGAAGGTCGTCGTGGAGCAGCGGGCGATCGCGTCGAGGTCGGCGGGCGGGGCGCCGGCCGCGACCTCGGCGACGACGGCGTCGGTGTGGCGGCCGAGGAGCCGGCCGAGCGGGCTCGAGGCGTAGGCGATCGTCTCGAGCGCCGCGATCATCGCGGCCGCGTCGCCGAACCGGAGCCGGCTGCCGTGGGCGGCGAGAAAGCCCTTCTCCGAGAGCTCCATGGCCCCGGCCATGACGCTGCCGAAGGTCATCGTGTCGACGCCGAGCTCGTTGCAGAGGCGGTTCATGTGGAAGATGGCGTCGCGGTCGAGGATGCAGCAGTTGATCCACAGCGCGATCGTCTCGAACTCGGGCCGCACGCCCTCGCCGGCGTAGGGGCCGGAGGGCACGGCGGCCGACCGGGTGCAGAAGACGTGGCGGCAGCGGTTGCAGACGCTGTGCTTGCCGGAGATGGCCAGGAAGGCGTCGGTCGAGACCCGGGCGTAGTCGGCCGGGTCGAACCAGCCCTCGTCGAAGTTGTGCCAGGGGAGGTAGCCGCCCCGGGCGCCGAGGTAGCGGCCGTCGAAGGCCCGGTCGAGCCACCAGGTCGTGCCCGTCGCCGGGCGGAACGAGGCCGTCCGGGCGGGGTCGTCGACGCTGGCCTTGACCAGCGCGTCGATCTCCCGGCCGAGGGCCGTGAACGCCTCGGCGTCGGCGTAGGCGACGGGGTCCCGGCCGTAGGCCGTGACGGCGACGAGGTTCTTCGAGCCGAAGACGGCCCCCGCGCCGCCGCGGCCGAAGTTGCGGTGGCGGTCGGCCGTGAGGCAGGCGAAGTCGACCAGGTTCCAGCCGGCCGGGCCGACGGTGAGCGTCGAGCCGCCCTTGACCCGGGCGCCGAGGAGGTCGGTGACGACGGAGGCCCGGCGCGGGACGCGGCGGCCGGCGACGGTCTCGAACAGGTCGTCCTCGGCGTCGACGACGCGCAGCGCGCCCTCGACGGCCTCGAGGCGCACGGGCCGGTCGGCCCGCCCGTCGACGACGACCTGGTCGAAGCCCGCCCGCTTGAGCATGTTCGGGAACAGGCCCCCCGAGCTCGAATGGGTGAGCAGCCCGTGGAGGGGCTTGTGGCCGGGCACCCAGGGGGCCGGCCCGGGCGAGCGGGTCATCGTCCCGACGAAGGAGCAGGAGCCGCGGCCGGCGGTCGGGACGGCCGTGTCGTTGGGCGCGGCCGAGCCGATGACGATCCGGTTGCGGGGCGAGAGGGGGTCCGTGAGCGGCCCCGTCCGCTCCAGGTGGTCGGCGATGAGCCGGGCCTGCAGGCCGCGGCCGCCGACGTAGTCGCGCTCGAGGGCCGGGTCGGCCGGCTCGACGCGGACCGTGCGGGCCGTGAGGTCGACGAAGGCCCAGCGGCCCCGGTAGCCCCCTTGGCGCGTGGCCGGCATGTCAGAGCGCCTTCAGGGCCTGGTCGAGGTCGGCGATGACGTCGTCGGGGTGCTCGGCCCCGACGCAGAGCCGGATGAGCTGGGGCGGGACGTCGGCCATGCGCCGGGCCTCCTCGCCCTGCTGCTGGTGGGTCGAGATGGCCGGGATGGTGGCCACGCTCTTGATCCGGCCGAGGTCGGTGGCCCGGTAGATCATCTTGAAGCCGTCGAAGACCTTGCGGGCGTTCTCCGGCGGGCCGTCGACGCGGAAGCTCATGAGGTGCCCGTAGCGGTTGACCTCGCCGCCCCGGCCGTCGTCGGAGTCGACGAGCTTCATGTACTTCTTGGCCACCTCGTGGAGGTGGTAGCTCGGCAGGCCGAGGTAGTCGACCTGGTAGACCTTGGGGTGCTTCTGGAGGTACTCGGCGACCGCCTGGCAGTTCTGGCTGACGACGTCCATCTTGGAGCGCAGCGTGCGCAGGTCGTTGAGGGCGAAGATGGCGTTGACCGGCGAGGAGGCCGGGCCGTTGTCGCGGTAGGGCAGGAACTTGACGTACTCGGCGTAGCTCGCCTTGAACAGCGGGTGGTCGTTCTGGACCTTGGTCGTGATGGGCTTGCGGCTGACGAGGGCGCCGCCGATGGCGAACCCGCCCGAGGTGATCGACTTGGTCAGCGAGTGGACGACGATGTCGGCGCCATGGGCGATGGGCCGCAGCAGCGCGGGCGTCGCGCAGGTGGCGTCGACGATGAGCGGGATGCCCCAGGAGTGGGCCAGGTCGGCCAGGGCCTTGACGTCGGTGAAGGACTGCTGGGGGTTGGAGGGCATCTCCATGTAGAGGAAGCGGGTGTCTTCGTCGATGTGGGAGCGCCAGTCCTCGACGTCCCAGGGGTGGCGGACCCAGCGGCACTCGACGCCCCGCTCTTTCATCTTGCGGAGCGAGAACTGCTGGAAGGTGCCGCCGTAGACCTGGACGCAGGAGACGAAGTTGATGCGCTCGGGCCCGTCCTTCTGCTTGACGAGGAGCGGGTCGACGGCCGACATGATGGCGCCCATGCCGGAGGCCGTGACGCAGCAGGAGGTGTCGTGGCCGGTGCGGTAGCCCTCGAGCAGGGCCAGGACCCACTCGAGGTAGTAGGTCGTCGGGTTGGCGATGCGGGTGTAGCACCAGGTCGGGACGAGGTAGGCCAGGGCGGCCTCGAGCTCGTCCGAGTCGGCGTAGGCCTGGGAGGCCGAGAGGTAGAGGGGTTCGATGACGGCCCCCTGGTTCCGGTTGAGCGACTCCTCGACGGTGTAGAGGCCGTGGACGGCGACGGTGTCGAAGCGCATCGTCTTCATCCGGGCCAGGGCGGCGTCGCGCTCGGCCAGAAGCTTCTTGGCGGCCTCGACGTATTTCATGACGCCGGGCGAATAGGTCGGTGCGGAGCTCATGATTCCTCCAATCGGGGTTCCCGCATAGACGGGGGGTTCGGAAGCCGGGAAAGGTCCGTTAAGGCAAACGGCATGACACAGTTGGTACTGCCCCCCTAGCATATAAATAAGCCGGGGGGCGAGTCAAGCCGCCCGGGAACATAAGCCGGCCGGGGACATGGACCTCGGGTACGTGTCCCCCGGCTTCAGGCGCGGTGGATGGCCAGGATGTCGGACAGGATGGAGAAGCCCGTCTCGATCTTGCCGGCGCCGGCCCCCTGGATGGTGACTTTGCCCATGAGGTCGGTCTCGAGGCTGAGGGCGTTCTGGGCGCCCATGACCCCGGCCAGCGGGTCGGCGAGGGGGAGCTTCTGCGGGGAGACGGTCGCCGTGACCGCCTCGCCCTCGCGCCGGGCGTGGCCGATGAGCTTGTAGCGGAAGCCCGCGGCCTTGGCGGCCTCGACGTCGGCCCGGGTGATCGAGGAGATCCCCTTGCAGGGGACGTCGGACGTCTTGAGCGAGCCGCCGAGGAGGACGTTGGACAGGATGACGACCTTGGCCAGGGCGTCGTAGCCCTCGACGTCGGCGGTCGGGTCGGCCTCGGCGTAGCCGAGCTTCTGGGCCAGGGCCAGGGCCGGGCCGTAGTCCATGCCCTCGGCCTCCATCTTGGACAGGATGAAGTTGGTCGTCCCGTTGAGGATGCCCTTGATCTCCTTGACCCGGTTGCCGGCCAGGCCGCACTCGGCCAGGTGGAAGACGGGCGTGCCGCTCATGACCGTGCCCTCGATGCGGAACTGGAGGCCGTTCTGGCGGGCCAGGTCGTGGAGCTCGCGGTAGTGGAGGGCGGCCGGGCCCTTGTTCGAGGTGACGACGTGCTTGCCGAGGCGCAGGGCCTTC
>CAZFBC010000057.1:0-12630 GCA_964517245.1 uncultured Eubacteriales bacterium
CAGGACATGGGCGCCGCCGGACTGACCTGCTCGACGACCGAGATGGCGGCCAAGAGCGGCATGGGCGTCGTCGTCGACCTCGACCGGGTCCCCCAGCGGGAAGCGGGCATGACCCCCTACGAGATCCTGCTCTCCGAGTCCCAGGAGCGCATGCTCCTCGTGGCGACCCCGGAGAACGTCGCCGCGGTCCAGGCCGTGTTCGCCAAGTGGGATCTCGACGCGCCGGTCATCGGCGAGGTCGTCGAAGGCGGCCGGGCCCGGATCTCCTTCAAGGGCGAGGTCGTCGTCGACATCCCCGTCGACGCCGTGGTCAACCTCTGCCCGGCCTACGACCGGCCGATCGCCGCGCCCGGGCCTCCGCCGGAGGCCCCGCCGCTCGACGCCCTGCCCCTGCCCGCCGACCTCGGCTCGGCCTTCCTGGCGATCCTGGCCTCGCCGACGGTCGCCGACAAGGAATGGGTCTTCCGCCAGTACGACCACATGGTCCAGGTCAACACCGTCTTCCTGCCCGGCGCCGACGCCGCCGTGCTCAGGATCAAGGGCTCGAAGAAGGCCCTGGCGATGACCCTGGACGGCAACGCCCTCTACACCCGCCTCGACCCGCGGACGGGGGCCCGGATCGCCGTGGCCGAGGCCTGCCGGAACCTGGCCTGCGTCGGCGCCCGCCCCATCGGGGTCACCAACTGCCTCAACTTCGGCAACCCCGAGAAGCCCGAGGTCATGGGCCAGTTCGAACAGGCCGTCACGGGCATCGCCGAGGCCTGCCGGACCTTCGGCATCCCGGTCACCGGCGGCAACGTCAGCTTCTACAACGACACCGAGGGCCTGTCCATCCATCCCACCCCGGTGCTGGGGATCGTCGGCATCCTCGAGGATGTCCGCAAGGCCGTCTCCCCCGGCTTCAAGGCCGCCGGCGACGCCGTCGTCCTCGTCGGCGAGAGCCTCGGCGAGATGGGCGGGACGGAGTACCTCAAGGTCGTCCACGGCCTCGAGGCCGGCGCGCCGCCGGCCATCGACCTCGAGCAGGAGAGGCGCAACCAGGAGTTCGTGATCGAGGCCGCCGAGGCCCGCCTCCTCCGCTCCGCCCACGACCTCTCGGAGGGCGGGTTGGCCGTGGCCCTGGCGGAGTGCGCCTTCCACGGCGCCGGGAAGGTCGGCTGCGAGATCGAGCTCGGGGACGGGCTCCGCGCCGACGCCCTGCTCTTCGGCGAGTCCCAGTCGCGCGTCCTGCTCACCTGCCGCCGGGCCGTCCTCGCCCGGCTGCTCGAGACGGCCGCGGCCCGCGGCGTCCCGGCCCGGGCCATCGGGCGCGTGGGCGGGACCGACATCGCCGTCGGGCGCCCGGACGGGGAGGTCCTGCGCGTTCCGGTCGAGACGGCCTACCGGGCCTGGAAGGACGCCCTGCCGGGATTTTTCAAGGTCCGGACGAAGGGGGAGTGACATGGACGAAGCCGTCTTCCGCAGCCCGCGCAAGAGGGGCCGCATCGCCGTGCTGCTCTCGGGCCGGGGCTCGAACTTCGCGGCCATCCGCGAGGCCGTCGACCGGGGCTCGATCGACGCCGCGATCGGCCTCGTCCTCAGCAACAAGGCCGACGCCCCGGGCCTCGCCCGGGCCCGGGAGAGCGGGCTCGAGGCCGTCTTCCTCGATCCCAAGCTCTTCGCCTCGCGCGAGGACTACGACCGGGCCGTCGTCGGCGAGGTCGAGCGGCGCGGCATCGACCTCATCTGCCTGGCCGGCTACATGCGGGTGCTGACGCCCGGTCTCTGCGACGCCTTCGTGCACCGCATCGTCAACATCCATCCGGCGCTCCTGCCCGCCTTCCCGGGCCTGCACGTCCAGCAGAAGGCCATCGACTGGGGCGTCCGGCTTTCGGGCTGCACGGTGCACTTCGTGGCCGCCGAGGTCGACATGGGCCCGATCATCCTCCAGGCCGCCGTCCCCGTCCTCCAGGACGACACGGAGGAGACGCTCGCGGCCCGCATTCTCGTCGAGGAGCACCGGATCTACCCCGAGGCCGTCCGGCTCTACTTCGAAGGCCGGCTCGAGGTCCGGGGACGCCGCGTCTTCATCCTCGACCCGGCCGCCTGAGCCGCCCGCCCTGAGACCCGCATGCCGAACGACCGCCAGCGCGCCGCGCGAAGCGCCGCCGCCGCGGCCGCGCTCGTCCTGGCCTTCGCCGCGACGTACATCGTTCTCGACCGGACCGAGCGCCGCCCGGCCTGGCTGACCGTCGAGGCGCCGGCGGCCGCGGTCGTGGGCCGGCCGTTCGAGGTCCGCGTCGCGCTGGACGGTCCGGTCGAGCGGACGCGGCTCGCCTGCACCTTGCACCGGGCCAACGCCGAGAAGAGGGGCTGGGGCTATCTCGCCTCGTCGGGGCCGCCGCGCGAGGCGTCCGGAGGGAGCGTCCACGCGTTCGCCTTCACCGTCCCGGAGCGGGAGGAGACGGCCTACGTTTTCGCCCTCGTCTATCTCAGCCCGAGCGGCGACTGGAAGGACGGGACGAGGGCCGTCGCCACGGACCTCGTCCCGGTCTTGAGCGACGGACCGGGGGTGACGGTCCCGCCGCCCGCAAAGGTCCGGCTCCGGCCCTATCCGACCGCCGCGCAGTCGGCGGCCTGGAGGGCGGCCGGGCGCCGGGAGCGGCCCCGGCCTTCCGCCTGGATCCATCCCGTCCTCTCCCTGATCCTTCTCGCGGCGGCCGGCCTCGCGGCGACGGCGGCCGCGAAGCGGAAGCCCGGCGGGCCGGGGGACGGAGGGTGGGAGCGCCGGGTCTGGCTGGCCTTCGCCGCCGTCCTCGCGCTCGGCGCCTTCCTCGAGAACTCCGGGATGGCCGGAGACCTCGCCGCCTGGGGCCGCGGCCTGGCCCGGGAGCAGGGCTTCTACGAGCTCCGCCGGCCCTACCAGAAGGCCCTCACGGCCGCGGTGGCGGCGGCGGGGCTGGGGCTGTTCCTTCTCTTCCTCAAGGCGGTCCGCCGGCCGGGACAGCACCGGTTCCCGTGGTGGGCCGGCCTCGGCCTGGCCGCCTACCTCTCCCTGTCCTTCGTCAGCGTGCTGTCGTTCCACGCCGTCGACCGGCTCCGGGAGGTGATGTGGCGGGGCGTGTCCCCCGTCGACGCGGCCCGCGGGGCGGCGGCCCTCGTGACGCTCGCCGCGGCGGCCTTCGCCCTCCGGCGCGGGGCCTGGCCTCCGTCTACTTGAGGATGCGGGGAGGAACCATCTTGGGCGCCCGGCCGAAGACCCGGGCGTAGACGTCAGGATAGGCGTCCTTCCCGCCGAGAAGCAGGCACGAGAGAGGCATGATCTTGCGGGCCAGCCGGGACATCTCCGAAGCGACCTTCCGGATCTCCCACTGGGCCGAGAGGTCCTCGCGCAGGCGCGAGATGTGGTAGAGCTCGCGGACGTTGATCTTGAGGAGGGCCCGGCGCCGGTGGGCGTTGGTCAGGACGTAGTCGGCGGCCGGGCCGACGTCCCTCTCGAGGACCGCGTGGGCGTCGTCGGTCCGCTCGACGACGGCCAGGAGCTCCTTCTCGGCCCCGGCCTCCCGCACGGACGGCGGCACGGTGACGCCCAGGGCGGGGTCGTAGCGCTGCCAGGTCAGCGTCGCCATGCGGTGGCGCTTGAGCTGGGCGAAGCAGGAGGCCGAGACGACGAGGTCGAAGACGAGGTCGGCGTGCTCGAACTCCCGCAGGGGGAAATCGTAGAACTCCATGCGCTCGAAAGCCCGGCGGACGATGTCCCGCCGGGCCGCCGGGCCGGCCTTCTTCGCCCGTTCCAGGCAATCCTTATAAGAGAGGCGGGTCGCCGTGTGGAGCAGCGCCGCGATGACCGCGGCGTCGCCGTCCTCGGGGGCCGCCGCCAGGACGACGTCCGCGCGGCGCCCGCCTCCCCCCCGGCCGCGCCGCGCCGGAGCGGCCCATCGCGCCGCCGACGCCGCCGCTTCGAGGTCGGGGTAGGTCTCGGCGTCGAAGGGGCTGGGCTCGGTGAACAGGATGATGGACGGCGCGACCTCCTTGGCCAGCTCGTAGAGCCTGGCGTTGAGCTCCCGGACCTCCTCCAGGCCCTTGGCCGCGAAGCGCCGGATGAGGAGCTCGAGGTTGCGGGCGTTGGCCGTCAGGCCGAGCTGGCCCTCGGTGGCCAGGCTGACGGCGTACCGGGCGTCCTCCTTGGCCCAGCCGTCGAGGACGGCGTGGTTGGCGGGCTCGGCCGCGGCGGCGGCGTGTTTCGCGAAGACGAGCGGCTTGAGGCGGGCATAGAGCCCGTGGTAGAGGGCGTTCTGGGCCTTGACCGTCCGGACAAAGAGGTCCTCCCGGCCGGCCCGCCGGACCTCCGCGGGGACGACGAAGTCGTCGCCGAGGGCGATGTACCTCTGCGACTTCTCGGTGAAGGACAGGAGCCGGAACCGCTCGATCTCCTCGATGGCCAGCCGGCTGACGCCGATGACGTCGAAGTTGAAGACGGCGTGCTCGGCCACGGAGTGGTGGCCCATCTTGAAGATGATGGACCGGTTGGAGCGCCGGGCCCGGTCCACCTCGGCCCGGGCCGCGGCCCGCAGCTCGTCGACCGGCCGCGGGTCGCGCGAGATCCGGGCGTAGGAGGCCGAGAGCGTCTCGGGCGTGACGTCCGCGCGCGCCGGCGCGTGCCGCCTGAGATCGTCGAGGACGGCGCTGTCGACGTTGTAGCCGGCGAGAAGGACGCGCACGGGACCTATTCTACAGGCAAAGCGGTGCCGCCGTCATCCCCGCGCGCGCCCCCTTCCCGTCACCCGGCGTCAGCGGTCCTTGAGGAACGAGCCCGGGAACCTCACCTCCGCCGTGACGGTCGTGCCGTTGGCCGTCACCAGGGGCGTGTCGTCCGAGACGACGACGCCCGCCGGGACGCCGGACAGGTAGTCGCCGTAGGATTCCACGGAGAAGTGCCAGACCGTGCCGGTGAACTTCGACCCCTCGTCGAGGACGCCGAGGACGCCCCGGACCGCCCCGGCGAGGTCCGCCGGCACGATCTCCGTCACATCCATGGCGATCTTGTTGGGCGGGAACGGCACGTACCCGATGCCGGCCAGCACGTAGTCGTTCAGGCACTTGACGGCCTCCGCGCCGATCGAGACGTCGATCCGGCAGTCGCCGCGGCGGGTGTGCTCCAGCTCGAAGACGGCGAGCATGCGGGGCTCGTAGCCGACGATGTTCTCGTAGGAGTGGGCCTTCCGGATCCACAGCTTCAGGACCTCGGGGGACATCCAGTAGAAGCCGTCGTACTCGTCGGAGGTGACGCCCTCCCAGCTGCCCAGGCCCCAGGAATTGGCGATCTTGAAGGCCCCGTACTTCTCGACCCCGCCTTCCGTGTAGGGCCCGAAGGCGTCGTCGTAGCCGACGATGGTGTTGGCGTGGTTGGTCGTCAGCACCTGGTAGCCGTCGGTCGTCCAGAGGTCCTCGGGGGTCAGCGTGTTGTAGTAGTTGGCGTCGACGCCGATGATGGCCAGGTTGCCGCCGACGAGGAGGCCCTTCAGGGCTTGCAGGCCTTCGTCCGTTTGGATGTCGATGGTGAACATCGCCTCGTTCCGGTACGGGGGGGCCTCCCGCCAGGCGCCCTCACCCGGCCAGGCCGACGAGTCCTTGGGGTCGTAGGGCATCTCCAGCCAGCTGGCGGCCCCGAGGCCCTGCATCGTCTTGATGGCGTTGTAGTACCACGAGCCGAAGTCCTTGCCGCTGTTGATGAGATGGTAGATGAAGTCCGGGCTGAAGATCCGGTCCTGGTAGGCGGCCGAAGGATAGCCGTAGTACCCGCCCTCCCAGAGGGCATCGCTGAGGTCCCAGCCGTGCTCCTTGGCCTCCTGGAAGGTCTTGGTGTAATAGGTCGTCGCCCAGGCCGTGCAGGATCCCTCGCCGTCCTGGTTGCCGATGGGCGGGAACCAGGGTGTCGCGGAGTTGTCCCAGTAAGCCGGCAGGCTCTCGAGCGTCAGGCTCGCGGGGTCGGCCACGATGGGAAGATAGCGGATCGCCTCCCACTCCTCGGCCGTCGGGGGCCGGAGGCCCGTGCCGTGGCCGTCGACGACGACGTTGTAGTTCCGGCCCGGGACGGCGACGCCCACGTCGGCCTTGAACTGGAGGAACTCCGCGTCGGTCATGACCCTCCGGGCCACCTGGCCCGTCTGGGCCGACAGGGCCGTTCCCGACGCGAGCGCCAGGACGACCGCAAGGACAAGAACGCCTCTCGAAAAACCCTTCATCTCAACCTCCCTCTCCGCCGGAATAGCGAGCGAACGCATCGGGTCGATGACACCGGGCCGACGTGACAGGATCAGTTCCTCGCTTCCCTTATCTGCCGATTCTTTACCACAGCGGGCCCGGAAAAGTCAACCGGAAATCGCGCCGCCTGGGCGGGCCGGGCGGTCTCAGCCCTTCATGACCCCGATCGGGACGACCTTGGCCACGAGCCGGCCGAGCCCGACCCCGTCCGAGACGCGGACGACCTCGTCGACGTCCTTGTAGGCCTCGGAGGCCTCCTCGGCCACCCCTTTCCAGCTCGTCGACCTCAGCTCGATCCCCCGGCGGGCCAGGTCGTCGCGGATCCTCTCGCCGCGGAAGCGCCGGAGAGCCTCGTGGCGCGACATGACCCGCCCCGCGCCGTGGGCCGTCGAGCCCCAGCTCAGGGCCTCGGCCTCCCGCGTCCCGGCCAGGAGGAAGGAGGCCGTCCCCATGCTCCCCGGGATGATGACCGGCTGGCCGGCCGCGCGGAAGCCCGCGGGAAGCTCCGACCGGCCCGGCCCGAAGCTCCGGGTCGCGCCCTTGCGGTGGACGACGAGCCGGCGCGAGCGGCCGTCCGAATCGTGCTCCTCGACCTTGGCCACGTTGTGGCAGACGTCGTAGACCTGGTCCATGCCCTCGGCGCCGCCGAGGACCCGGGCGAAGACCCCGCGGACGCCGTGGGCGATCATCTGGCGGTTGGCGAAGGCGTAATTGACCGCCGCGCCCATCGACCGGTAGTAGCGCTGGCCCTCGGGCGACTTGAACGGGGCGTGGACGAGTTCCCGGTCCGGGAGCCCGGCGACGCCGAAGGCGTTCTCCATCGCCTCGATGAAATCGGTGGCCACCTGGTGGCCGAGGCCGCGGCTGCCGCAATGGATCATGACCAGGACCTGCCCCGGGCCGGTCAGCCCGAAGGCCCCGGCCGCCGCCTCGTCGTAGATCTCGAGGACCTTCTGGATCTCCAGGAAGTGATTGCCCGAGCCGAGCGTCCCGAGCTGGGCGAGGCCGCGCTCCAGGGCCCGCTCGGAGACGTCGTCGGCCGAGGCGTCCCTCATCCGGCCGCGCTCCTCGGTCCGCTCCAGGTCCTCCGGACGGCCGAAGCCGTTCTCGACCGCCCACTCGGCGCCCCGGACCAGGACGTCCCTGAGCGCGGCCCGGCTGAGCTTGGTGAGGCCCCCCTTCCCCACGCCGGCGGGCACCGCCTCGAAGATCCCGGCCAGCAGCTCCCGACGCCGGTCCGTGACGTCGGCCTCGTCGAACCCGGTCCGGAGGAGCCGGACGCCGCAGTTGATGTCGTAGCCGACGCCGCCCGGGGAGATGATGCCGTCGTCGGGATCGAAGGCGGCGACGCCGCCGATCGGGAACCCGTAGCCCTGGTGGGCGTCGGGCATGACGTAGGACGCGCGCACGATGCCGGGCAGGCAGGCGACGTTGCGGGCCTGGGCCAGGGTCTGGTCCTTCCGGATGTCCTCGAGCAGCCTCGCCGAGGAGTAGACGACCGCGGGGACGCGCATCTCCCCCTGCCGCGGCATCTCCCAAGTGTTCTCGTCGATCTTCCTCAGGTCCACGGGGCCCTCACATGTCCACGACGACCTGGACGGTGAAGCCGCGGCACTCCTCGATCTTCAGCTCGTGGTAGGTCACGGCCTTGACGTCCCCGAAGAGCTCGTGGCGGTCCGCCAGGACCTCCCCCGCCAGCCTGGCCTCGAGGCTGAGGCCGGATGGCCCCGGCCGGATCCGGAGGCCGTCCACCCGGCCCAGGAGGAAGCGCTTCGTCTCGAAGAGGTAGAGGACCTCGGTCAGGAACTTGACCAGGAGCTGCTCTCTGTCGAGGCCCTCGACGCGGACGGCGTGGCCGACGCCCGGCTCGACCTTCTCCCAGTCCCAGACGAGCGAGGCCAGGGCCAGGGCCGCGTTGCCGAAGGCCTCCTCGAGCGTCCGGCCGAAGGCCCGGAACTTGCCGTCGGCCGTGTGGGGCAGGATCGCGTATCTCTCCATGGCCGGGTCGTCCCCTCCGCCGCCATGGTACCTCAGGCGGGGCGAAAAGTCAGCCCGCGGCCTACTCGACGTCGGCGACGACCGCGTTCAGGACCTTGCCGGTCGCCGTCTCCTGGGCGAAGAAGACGACCTTGAGGCCCTGGCGGGGCAGGACGTGGCGCCGGACCTCCCACTTGAAGTTCGGGATCCGGGTGTAGGACTTCTCGAACGCGGTCAGGTAGTCGTCCGCCGCCTTCTCCGAGGCCGCCAGGTCGAACTCCAGCGCCTTCGGCAGGGCCGGGTCGGCCACGAGGATGTCGCGGACGACCATCTTGTGATACAGGACGCCGTTGGAGCCCTTGTGCTCGAGCTCGTCCTGGACGAGGACGAGGAGGTACGAGACGCCGGGCACGGCCTTGTCGAAATCGTAGGCGACCTTGACCGTGTCCCCGGACAGGGAGGCCCGGGCGCTCAGAACGACGCCGGGGTCGCCCGCGAGGAGCTTCTCGATCGCGGCCCGGTACTGGGCGTACTTGCCCTCGGCCGCGCCGCGGTTCCCGCCGCCGAGGGACCTTTCGGTCCCGTCGATGACGACCGTCGGCGTGCTGGTGATGTTGTAGGCCTCCTGTCTCACCTTGGACGCCGGGTTCATCATCGGGTCCGGCCTGGGGATGGGCAGGTGGTAGACGAGGACGGCCAGGTACTTGGCCGGGATGGACTCGATGAGCCCGTCGAAGCCGAGGTCGGCGCCGACGCAGGGCGGGCATTCCGAGCCCGTGAACAGCTCGGCCAGGACGGCCTTCCCTTTCCAGCCCGCCGGGGCCTTGAACGGCTCCGGATGGAAGGGCAGGGCCTTGAGCTTGGCCGCGAGCGCCGCGTCGAAGCCGTCCTCCCGGCCGTTGATCTTGACGTAGAGCGCCTTGGCCCGGGCCGCCGCGTCCTCGTAGTTGTCCGCGGCCGCCGTGAGATAGGATTCGTAGGCGTCGCTCATCCTGTTCGTCTTCTCGTGGATGCCGGCCAGGACGTAGTGATAGTTGCCGCCGGTCGCCCCGCCGGCCTTCTTGTAGCTCTCCGCGGCGGCCAGCGCCTTGGCCGCGTCCCCGGCGTTCAAGTGGGCCCGGGACTCGATCAGCTCGATGGCGTTGAGGAAATAGGACTTGAAGAGGTCCTTCTGGTCCTGGGGGATGCCCTCGAAGGTGGCCGGGTCGGCCGCGGCCTTGACGGCCTGGTCCTTGTACCGCAGGGTGGCTTCGAGGACCTTGGCGGCGTCGAAGGCCGCGAGCTTGGCGTGGTTGAGCAGCTGGATGGCCATCGCGACGGGGCTCTGGAGCGTGGCCGGCCCCTTGCCCCTGGCGACGAACTCCTGCTGCAGGCCGAGGACGGCCTCGAGGGTCTCCGCCATCGTCACCTTGGCCTCGAGGATGCTGGCCTCGATGGCCTCGATGAACTGGCTGTTCGGATAGGCGGCCTTGAGCCTCTCGAATTCCTTGAGCCGGGCGGCGGGGTCCTCGATCTGGCTGGCCGCGGCGAGCTCCCGGTATTCGGGCGGGGCCTGGCGCGTCTGCGCGGGAGCGACCCGCCCCTGCGCGGAAAGGACGGCCGCGGCCGTCAGGAACAGGGCGGCGCCCAGGGCGGCCGCCGCGCGGAGATGCGTCTTGGTGGTCATGAAGCCTCCTCGTAAAGCACCCATTATATAGGATTGTCCGGAAAAGCGAAGCGGCCGGCCAGGGGCTCGCCGCAGCGGGGGCAGCGGGAGTCGCGCAACACGTTCTCGACGACGGCGAAGCCGCGCCTGCGGATGAGGGCGAGGCCGCAGGACGCGCAGCGCGTGTCCTCCGGCTCGCCGGGGAGGTTGCCAACGTAGACGTGCCGGAGTCCGGCCCGTCGCCCGGCGTCCGCCGCGGCCCGCAGGGTGGCGACCGGGGTCGCCGGCGCCCCGGTGTACTCGTAGTCGGGGTGGAACCGGCTGACGTGCCAGGGGACGTCGGGGCCGACCGAGGCGATGAAGCGGGCGATGGCCTCGAGCTCGTCCGCGCCGTCGTTGAGCCCGGGCACGACGAGGGTCGTCACCTCGACCCAGATCCCTAGCCCGCGCATACGCCGGATGGACGCCAGGACGGGCTCGAGGCGCGCGCCGCAGACCTTCTTGTACGTCTCGTCGCTGAAGGCCTTGAGGTCGACGTTGGCGGCGTCGAGCCGGGGCGCGATCGCCTCCAGGGCCTCGGGGGTCATGTAGCCGTTGGTGACGAAGCTGTTGCGGAGCCCGGCCTCCCGGGCCAGCCCGGCCGTGTCGTAGGCGTATTCGAAGAAGACGGTCGGCTCGGTGTAGGTGTAGGAGACGCTCCGGCAGCCCTGGTCGAGGGCCGCCCGGACGACGGCGGCCGGCGGGAACGGCTCGCCGGCGATCCCCCCGCCCTCGCGGCGCGGCGCCTGGGAGATCTGCCAGTTCTGGCAGAAGCCGCAGCGGAAATTGCAGCCGGCCGTGGCGACCGACAGCGCCTTCGATCCCGGCAGGAAATGGTAGAGCGGCTTCTTCTCGATGGGGTCGACGTGGGCCGCGACGACCTCGCCGTAGACGAGCGTCTCCAGCCGGCCGGCGCGGTTCTCGCGAACACCGCAGACGCCCCGCCGTCCCGGCCCGACGACGCAGCGATGGGCGCACAGGCGGCAGCCCGCCTTCCCGCCCTCGAGCGGGTCCCAGAGCATGGCTTCGCGGGTCATCGGCCCTTTCCGCCGGGCTCGGGCACGGCTGCGGACGGGCAGAGCCGGGCCAGGAAGCACGCCGGGCAGTCCGGCTTGCGGGCCCGGCACAGGGCCCGGCCGTGCTCGACCAGCAGAAAATTGAAGTCGAGCCAGTCCTTTTTGGGCACGAGGGCCATGAGGTCGCGCTCGACCTTGACCGGGTCCTCGTGACGGCTCAGGCCGAG
Organism: uncultured Eubacteriales bacterium; assembly: GCA_964517245.1. Taxonomy (GTDB): domain Bacteria; phylum Acidobacteriota; class Aminicenantia; order Aminicenantales; family Saccharicenantaceae; genus RBG-16-66-30. Next base: position 11,148 of record CAZFBC010000057.1, read on the forward strand.
CCGCCGCGCGAGGCGCCCGGCGTGGGTGTCGACCGCGATCCCTTCGGCCTTGCCGTAGCCCGCGGCCAGGACGATGTTGGCCGTCTTGCGGGCCACCCCGGGCAGGGCGACGAGCTTCTCCATCGTGTCGGGGACGGCGCCGCCGTGCTCCTCGACGATCGTCCGGGCGGCTCCGATGATGGACCGGGCCTTGTTGCGGTAGAAGCCGGCCGGCCGGATCCGCGCTTCGAGCGCGGCCCGGTCGGCCCGGGCGAAGGCCTCGGCCGTCGGGTACCTGCGGAACAGCGCCGGCGTGAGGGTGTTGACCCGCGCGTCGGTGCACTGGGCGGCCAGGATCGTGGCCACCAGGATCTCGAGCGGGTTGCCGTGCGCGAGGGCGGTCCGGGCCCGCGGATAGTGCCGCCGCAGGAGCCGGATGACCGGCCCGATGCGGCGACGCGCGTCGTCCATGGCGCCCTCTCCCCCGCCGGCCGGCTCAGGGCCCGACGTGGAAGAGGTCCTCGCCGACGTGGAACTCCTCGACGCTGTAATAGTCGGGGAACCTCTCGAGAAGCTCGAGCTCGGACCTGATCATGGCCTGGTGGCTCCGCTCGACCCGGCCGAGGTAGGCCAGGATGCGGCGGCCCGACTCGTCCTCCACGCGGCCGGCGGCCTCGTTGTAATAGGCCTCGGCGGTCTCCTCGGCCTCGAGGGCGGCCTGGAACAGGGCCGGGACGGACGGCTCCGCGGGGAGCGCGACCCCGATCGGCGGCATCAGCGACGAGGCCGGGACGTCCTTGGGCTTGCCGGGATACCTCTGCCCGAGCAGGCGCTCGAGGATCTTTCTGTGGTGCTCCTCCTCCAGGGCCAGGAACTTGAGCTTCTGGACGAGCAGCGCGTTCTTCACCTTCGCCCGCAGGCGGTCGTAGAAGGCGGCGGCGTCGACCTCGGAACGGATGGCCACGCCGAGCACCTCCCAGGCCGCGAGATCCTTGTCGATGGCCATGGGAACCTCCTCGGAACCGTCCTCAGAACGTGACGAACTTGGCCTTGGGGGCGCCGCAGACGGGGCACTTGTCCGGCGCGTCGCCCTCCATCGTGAAGCCGCAGACGGCGCAGACGTGGATGGGCTTGAAGTCGATGTCGCGTCCCGCGTCGACGGCGGTCTGGGCGCCCCGGTAGATGCCGGCGTGGACCTTCTCGGCGGCCAGGGCCGCGTGGAGCCACATCTCCGCCGTCTTCTCGCCCTGGGCCTGGGCCACGGTGATGTAGGCCGGGTACATCTCCTCGATCTCGAAGGCCTCGCCGCCGACGGCCGCGGCGAGGTTGTCCTTGGTCGCGCCGAGGGCGCCGAGCGTCTTGACGTAGTTGGTGGCGTGGACCTGCTCGGCGTAGGAATTGGCCCGGAAGGCCCGGGCCACGTTGGGCAGCTTCTCGGCCTCGGCCTTGTCGGCGAAGGCGGCGTACTTGACGTGGGCCTGGCTCTCGCCGGCGAGGGCGGCCC
>CAZFBC010000058.1:0-8261 GCA_964517245.1 uncultured Eubacteriales bacterium
CCTGCTCGTCGAATTCGTCGAGGATGGGCGACCAGAGCTCCCGGACGCGCTGGAAGCCGGCCTCGACCGTCTCTTCGGTCGTCGTCGGGAACGAGTACCAGGCCTTCCAGATGGGCGAGCCCATGAAGCCGTTGACGACGTAGCAGCCCATGGCCCGGGCGGCCCGGGCCGTCGCCTTCATCTCCTCGACGGCCCATGTGCGGAGCGCGTCGGGCTTGCCCTTGACGGGGTCGGGGGCGAAGCCGTCGAGGCGCGGGTCGTACTCGTCGCCGACGCACTGGCCGGCGAGGTGGGCGCCGAGGGCCCAGCACTTGAGGCCGTGCTTCTCGAGGATGCGCTTCCTGTCGCGGACGTAGGCCGGGTCGGCCGCGGCCCTGCGGACGTCCATGTGGTCGCCCCAGCAGGCGATCTCCAGGCCGTCGTAGCCCCAGCCTTTCGCCTTCTCGCAGACCTCCTCGAAGGGCAGGTCGGCCCACTGGCCGGTGAAGATCGTCACGGGTCGGGACATGGTTCTCTCCTTTATAGGGTCATCCAGACGGAGCCCTGGGCCGAGCTCGCGACGCACGTCTCGATGTAGCGGACGCCGCGCACGCCGTCGTCGACCGTGGGGAAGTCGAGGTCGGCGGGGGCGAGCGGCTCGCCGCGGAGCTTCTTGGCCAGGGCGCCGATGAACGTCGCGTAGACGTTGGCGAAGCTCTCGAAATAGCCCTCGGGGTGGCCCGACGGGAGGCGCGAGAGCGACCGGGCCCGGGGCGACAGTGGGTCGCGGCCGCGCGAGATCGTGCCCGACGGGCGGTCGAGGAAGGAGACGCGGGCGGTGTTGGGCGTCTCCTGGGACCACTCGACGGCGCCTTTCGTGCCGTAGACGCGCAGGCGCAGGGCGTTGTCGTGGCCGGCCGCGATCTGCGAGCTCCAGTAGACGCCGCGCGCGCCGCCCTTGTAGTCGACCATGACCGTGGCGTTGTCGTCGAGGGGGCGGCCGGCGCCGAAGCGGTCCAGGCGGGCGCAGAGGGACTCGATCTCGAGGCCGGTCATGTGGGCGGCCATGAACTCGATATGGCTGCCGATGTCGCCGACGCAGTTCGAGCCGCCGGCGAGCTTCGGGTCGGTCCGCCAGGCGGCCTGTTTCTGGCCGGTATCCTCGAGCCGGGTCGCCAGCCACTCCTGGGGATACTCGCCGTTGACGAAACGGACCTCTCCGATCTCGCCCGCGGCGATGATGTCCCGGAGGTGCTTGACGAGGGGGTAGCCGGAGTAGGCGTAGGCGACGCAGAAGAGCAGCCCGGTCTCGCGGACGAGGCGGGCCAGGTCCGCGGCGTCGCGGGAGGCGGTGGCCAGGGGCTTCTCGCAGACGACGGAGAAGCCGTGCTCGAGGGCGAGTTTGGCGGCGGGATAGTGGGTGCTGTTCGGGGTGACGATGCTTATGAAATCCGGGCGGTCGGGGCGCCCGGCCTCGGCCCGGATCATCTCGTCGAAGGTGCGGTAGAGGCGCTCCCGGGGCAGGCCGAGCGAGTCGCCCGTGGCCAGGGTGTTCTCGTAGCTTTGGGAGAACGCCCCGCAGACGATCTCCGCCTGGCCGTCCATGGCGACGGCCTTGCGGTGGACGTCGCCGATGAAGGCGCCCCGTCCGCCCCCGACCATGCCGTACCGGAGCCTGGGCGTCCCGGCGCCCGACGCTTGCCCTTCGATCATGTCAATCCTCCCAAGATGGGGTCAAACCTTAAATCTTTAAATAGTTTTTAAATTGCCGGGGCATAGAGGGCCGCCAAATTAAAAAATTTAAGGTTTGACCCCTTCCAGAGCCTGGCGGATGCGGTCTGCGGCGAGCTTGGCCTCCCCGGCGACGGCCGGATCGGCCAGGAGCGCCTCGGCCGCCTTCAGTCCGTCCGCGCACGGGAAGCGGGCGAGCATGCCCAGGACGAGCTTCTTCTCCTCGGGTCTCGTCGCCGCGGCCAGGACGTCGAGGAGGTCGGCCGTCGCCCCCGCCGGGGCCCGGTGGGGCTCGAGGCCGACCATGCGGACCGAGGCCCTGATCGCCAGCACGCGATGGCTGAGGTCGGGCGATGTCCGGGCGATCCCGCGGACGTCGTCCCGGGCCGCGACCGTCGGCCAGTCGGCCAAGGCCCGGACGGCCGCGTCGACGACGGCCGGATCGGGATCGCCGAGGGCCGCGCGGACGAGGGCCAGCGACGAGTCGTCACCGATCTTGCCCAGCACGCGGAGCAGGTCCGCCCGTCGCGCCGGGTCCCTCTCGGCGGCCAGGCGCGTCTTGACGGCCCCGGCCCGGGCCAGCTCCCGGGGGTTCGTCCGGGCGACCGCGGCGACGGTGTCCTGCATGCCCTCGCGCGACGCTTCGTCTTCCAGCCCGGCGAGAAGGTCGAGCAGGGCGGGGATGTCTTCCTGTCCGGCGATCGTGCGGAGCGCCGCCGTCGCCTTGGTCCGGAGCGCGGCCGGACCGGTCCCGACGATCTCCGTCAGCGCGGGCTTGGCCGCGGCGACGCGCCGGGCCCCCGCCGCCTGGACCAGCTCGGCCTTGACGGCCTCGTCGGAGGCCTTGGCGAGATGGGCGAGGACCGCTTCGTCGACGTCCCTTCCCTCGAGCCGGACGAGCGCGTCGCGGGCCGCCTCCTGCTCCGGCCCGGCCGTCCGGGCGGCCTTGGCCGCGAGGAAGACGACGGACTTCGCGTCGCCGGCCGCCGCGAGGGCCCGCAGCGCGGCCAGCCTGACCGCTCGGGACGGGTCCTCCGCGGCCGCGAGCAGGTGAGGCCTGACGGCGTCCGCGGGATAGCCGGCGAGCAGGGCCGCGTATTGGACCCGCGCCCCTTCGGGCAGTCGGGCCGCGGCCTCGGCGACCTCGCCGATCCCGTCCGGCCCGACCTTTTCGGGAACCATGGCCAGGGCGGGCGCGTAAAGGGCCCCGTCCTTCCCGGCCAAGGCCTTGAGGATGGCCGCCTTCCCGTCGGCCGCGACGGCGATCTTCCCCCTGAACGCGGCCTGCCGCAGGACGGCCGGGAGGCCCGCCGCGAAGACCTTGTCGTAGACGGCGCCGGCCGCGGCCCCGTCGCCGGCCCCGAGGAGGCCCTCGGCGGCGAGAAGGAGGGCCGAGGCGGCCTCGGACCGGAGCGGCGTGGCCGCCTGGCCGAGGATCGGGACGAGGGCCCGGACGGCCTCCGGGCCGCCGATCCGGCCCAGGGCCTTCACGGCGTCGGCCGCCAGCGCGAGGTCCTTGCCCGCCGCGAGACCCGCGAGCGCGGGGACAGCCATGGGCGCGCGGCGCTCGCCGAGCGAGAAGACGACGCCGCGCCGGACATCGCCCCCGGTCTTGTCCAGGGCCGCGAGCAGGGCCTGGTCGGCCGCCGCGCAGGGGATCCGCTCGAGCGCGAATCGGGCGGCGTCGGTCGTCCCGGGAGCGAGAAGCAGCCCGCCCAGGACCGGGACCGCGGCCTCGCCGCCGATGAGGCTCAGGGCCCGGCAGGCCGCCATCAGCCCGCCCGGGGCGGGCGAGCTCTGGACGAACCGGAGGAGCGCGGCCTCGGTCTCGAGGCGGGCCTTCGGGTCGTCCTTGCGGGCGAAGACGTGGGCCCGGAGCCGGTTGAGCGCGCCGACGCCCGCCGTGAAATCGTAGGACCGAAGCTCCTCGAGGATGCCTTCGAGCGTTTCGGACGGGGCGGCCGCCGCGACTTCCTGCGGGCCGGCCGCGATCCGCGCTTCCGCGGAGGCCGCCGTGGCCGCCGCCGCGAGGGCCAGGCCGGCCGCGCCGAGGAGAGCCGCGACCGCGAGGGGCTTTCGCATCTTTCTCGTGTTCATGGTCGCTCTCCTCACTCCGGCAGCTGCCAGGGCTTGCGGTAGGAGTGGCCGAGGAGCCGCTCCGCCTCGGGGTCGCCGACGACGGTCTCGGTCGCCGGGTCCCACCGGATCTTCCGCCCGACCTCCATGGCGACGACGCCGAGGTGCCCGACGCTCGCCGAGCGGTGGGCCGTCTCGGCCGGCGTGATCGTCGTTCCCCGGCTGCGGACGCAGTCGAGGAAGTTCTGCTGGTGGTCGCGGCTCTTGTAAAGCCGGACCTCCTCCGGCCCGACGACCTCCCTCTTCAAGCCGGCCGGCTCGCACTCGAACTGGCCGCGGTCGACCCAGATCCAGCCGTACTCGCCGATCCACTTCGTGCCGCCCCAGATCTCGTCGTGCCCGCCGGCGAGCACCATCGGCGTCCCGTCGGCGTACCTGGCCTCGACGTAGTACCGGGTCGGCGAGTTGTAGATGCCCGACGCCGGGAACTCGCCCGTCGCCTCGATCTCGACCGGGCCGGTCCCGTCCCAGCCCATGCCCCAGTGGGCGATGTCGAGATGGTGGCCGATCCAGTCCATGTACTGGCCGCCGCCGAAGTCCATGTTCCAGCGCCAGTTCATGTGGACGCGGGCCTTGCAATAGGGCCACCACGGCGCCGGTCCGACCCAGCGCTCGTAGTCGAGGTTGGGCGGCGGCGGGACGAGCGCCTCCTGGCCGAACGTCCGGGCGAAGTCGTAGTGTCCGGACGGCAGCCCGACCTCGATCCTCCGGACCTTGCCGACGCGCCCGTTGCGGACGAGCTCCGCGGCCTGGTGGAAATTCTCGACCGACCGCTGCCAGGAGCCCGTCTGCCAGACCCGGCCGTAGCGCTCGACGGCGTCGCAGAGGGCCCGGCCCTCGCGCAGGCTGTGGGTCAGCGGCTTCTCGCCGTAGACGTCGAGCCCGGCCCGCAAGGCCGAGATGCTGAGGATGGCATGCCAGTGGTCGGGCACGGCGATCGACACGGCGTCGAGGTCCTTGCGCAGGTAGAGCTCCCGGAAATCGTGATAGGTCGCGCAGGCCCTGTTGCCGTATTTCCTGTCGACCATCCCCTTGGCCATGGCCAGGGGCTCCCTGTCGATGTCGCAGACGGCCACCCACTGGACCTCGGGCTTCTCGAGGAAGTTGGCCATGTTCGAGGGGCCCTGCATGCCGAAGCCGATCCCGGCCATGACGATGCGGTCCGACGGGGCGACGGCGCCGCCCCGGCCCAAAGCCGAGGCCCTGACGATTGTCGGGAACCCGGCCACGGCGGCGGCCCCGGCGACGGCGGCGGTCTTGATGAACCTGCGCCGGTCCATCCTGGCGCGCTGTTCGCTCATGCGGCGTCCTCCTGTCCGTTCTTCAGACGAGCGGCGTCACGCCCGGCACGGCCACGGGGTCGACCGGGTTCGGCCCGAGCTCGAGCTTGGCCGGGAAGAGGTCGAGCTTGGAGGCCTTCATCGCCCAGTCCCAGGACAGGGCCCGGCCGGTGTAGGCGCTCATGCGGCCCATGATGGCGCAGAGCGTGCTTTCGGCGATGCGCCGGCCCTCGTTGAGGGGCTTGCCGGCCCGGATGCTGGCGATGAGGTCGGCGTGCTCGACGACGTAGGGGTTGGCCTCTTCGGCCTCGAACTTCCAGGCCTTCGGGCCGGCGATCTCGCCGTAGCCGAAGGCGTGACCCCTGGTCCCGACGATCTTCTCCTCGACCCGGTCGGCGCAGCCCGGGATCTGGCGGCACATGCTCATGACCCGGGCGCCGTTCGGGTACTCGAACTCGACGGCGAAATGGTCGAAGATGTTGCCGTACTCGGGGGCCGTCCGGACCTCCCGGCCGCCCATGCCCATGACCTTGACCGGCATCGCGTCGAAGGCCCAGTTGACGACGTCGATGTTGTGGACGTGCTGCTCGACGATGTGGTCGCCCGAGGTCCAGGAGAAGTAGAGCCAGTTGCGGCACTGCCATTCCATGTCGCTCATCTCCGGGGTCTTCTTGACGACCCACAGGTCGCCCTGGTTCCAGTAGCACTGGCCGCCGACGACCTCGCCGATGTCCCCGTCGTGGACGCGCTTCATGAGCTCGAGGTAGCGCTGCTGGTGGCGGCGCTGGGTCCCGGCGACGATGCCCAGGCCCTTCTTGGCGGCCAGCTCCGAGCTGGCGATGACCGACCGGACCCCGACCGGGTCGACGGCCACCGGCTTCTCCATGAAGACGTGCTTGCCGGCCTCGACCGCGGCCTTGAGGTGGAGGGGCCGGAACCCGGGCGGCGCGGCCGTGACGATGTAGTTGACGTCCTTGAGCGCGAGGAGCTTCCTGTAGCCGTCGAGGCCGGTGAAACAGGCGTCCGGCCCGACCTTGACCGCCGCCGGCACCTTCTCGCGGAGCGTCTTGAGCGACCGGTCGACGCGGTCCTGGAACGGGTCGAAGAGGGCCACGATCTCGACGCCCGGCGAGGAGTTGACGGCGTCGATCGCCGCGCCCGTGCCCCGGCCGCCGGCCCCGATGACGCCGATGCGGATGGCGTCCGAGCCGGCCGCGAAGAGCCCGCCCGAGCCCCGCAAAGAGGCCGCGAGCGTCGCCACCGAGGCGGCCGAGGCCGTCTTGATGAAGTCCCTGCGCGTCAATCCGTCCGCGTTCCCGTGTTTTTCGTCCATCTCTGTTCTCCTTTGAAATTCAGAAGGCGTCGGCGTCGCGGTAGGCCGCGATGAAGGCCTTCTCGCCCTCGAGGCCCGGCTTGCTCCTGCCGTGCTCGCAGCAGAGAACGCCCCGGTAGCCCTTGCCGTGGATGTGCTTGAAGATGTTGCGATAGTTCATCTCGCCCGTGCCCGGCTCCCTGCGGCCCGGCGAGTCGCCGATGTGGAAGGCGGCCAGCTCGTCCCAGCAGGCGTCGATGTTGGGGATGATGTTGCCCTCCGTGATCTGCTGGTGGTACATGTCGTCGAGGATCTTGACCGAGGGGCTGCCGACGGCTCGGCAGATCTGGTAGGCCTGGGCCATCTTGGTCAGGAACAGGCCCGGGTGGTCCTTGGGATTGAGCGGCTCGAGGACGACGACCAGGCCCGACGGCTCGCAGACCGCGGCCATGCGCTTGAGGTTCTCGACGACGTTGGCCGTCTGGTAGTCCCAGTCGAGCCTCTGGTTGTAGCGGCCGGGGACGGCGAGCGCCCACCGGCAACCCGTGCGCTTGGACGTCTCGACGGCCGTCTTGAAGCGGCCTTCGAGCATCTCCAGGACCGCCTTGTCCCTGACGACGAAGGATTCGACCGCGAAATCGGCGTAGACGACGAACGGGCCGACGGTCAGGCCGAGGCGGTCCGACTCCCGGGCCAGCGACTCCTGCTCGGCCGCGGGGCGGCCCATCAGGCCGTTGTCGAACCAGGCCGTGAAGCCCTGGTCGGCGATGAACTTGAGCTGGTCGGCGGCGCCCTTCCCGGCGTGGGCCTCGAAGGCCCCGACGGACGGGGCGTACTTGAGCTTGAATCCCGGCCCGGCCGCGGCCGGCGCGGGCCTGGCCCGGCCCAGAGCCGCCCGGGGGGCGAGGGCCGCGGCGGCGGCGCCGAGGGCCGCGGTCTTGAGAAAATCTCTCCGGTCCGGGCGGTGACGTCGCTCATCCATGGGATCCCTCCTCGTCAAGGTTCGGGGCGTCACGCGGACGGACTCCGGGCGCCGGCTCAGGAGAAACAGGGACGACGGGCCCGGGACGGCCGGGTCGGGCGCTGGCGGAGGACGTGTGTGACGGCCACGACACGGGGATTCTATAAGAAAGAAGAGGGTCTTTTCAACTGACATCCCTCCGCCCGGCCCTTTGACGCGGCGCGCCGTCTGGCCTAAACTGGTTGTCCGGACGAGAGGAGAGACATCCATGAGACACTGCCTCGCGCTACTCCTGTTCGCCGCGGCGGCCGGCGTCGCCGCGCAGGCCCGCGCCGCGTCGAAGCCGCTCGAGGTCGTTCCGCACGTCGACATCGGGCGCTATCTCGGGACCTGGTACGAGATCGCCACGATCCCCCAGCGCTTCCAGAAGGGCTGCGTCGGGGTCTCGGCGCACTACTCGCTTCGCCCCGACGGCGCGATCGAGGTCGTCAACAGCTGCCGCAAGGGAACCCTCGACGGCAAACCCCGGTCGGTCCGCGGCAAAGCCTGGATCGTCGACAAGACGACCAACGCCAAGCTCAAGGTCCGCTTCTTCTGGCCCTTCACGGGCGCCTACTGGATCATCGGGCTCGACGAGGGCTACCAGTGGGCCGTCGTCGGCCATCCCGACCGGACCTACCTCTGGATCCTGAGCCGGGCGCCGCGGATGGACGCCGTCCTCTACGACGAGATCCTCCGCCGCGTCGCCGCCAAGGGCTACGATCTGGGCAAGATCAAAAAGACCCTTCAGCCCGGCGATTGACCTCGGAGGCGGGGACACCGGCGTCCCCGATCGCGGACATCGCGCGAATCGCGCTCCGCT
>CAZFBC010000058.1:8361-12553 GCA_964517245.1 uncultured Eubacteriales bacterium
TCCCTCGTCAACCAGGCCATCTCCAGCCCTTATGCAATGTTCGTCGTTTTCATGGCCTCCGGGGATAAGAGCCGGTCCATCGCCGTCGCGGCGAAGGACGTGGTCATGATCTACAAGGGTCAGGAGTACCGCATGCCTTCGTTCAAGGAGCTCCAGAGCGACTACCGGGGCGAGGTCCGGGACCGCGAGCTTTACAGCCGTCTCGGCAAGGAGGGGATCGTTTCCTCCTGGATCCGGTTCTACGAGTTCCGGGAGGATGGCAGCTTCTTCCCTCCGCTGACCTCAAGAGAGAGTCCGGCCGTCGACGAGGGGCACATGTCCGGTCAGAGGGGATTCGTGACGCCCCTGTACTTCAAGAACCCCGGTTTGGCCAAGGGCGACAAGCTGATGATCAAGGTCCGGGACATGAAGGATCCGACCCTCGTCGGGGAATGCGAGATCGTCCTGAATTGACGCCGGAGGTCATTTCAGGTCCTCCAGGAGTCCGGCCGCGGACGTGACCGGGCGCAGACAGGCGCCACCCGAGCAGACGTGGGCGGCGGCGACCCCGCCGCCTGCGCCCATATCCTTGATGAAGGGGGCGAGCCGCTCGAGCCTCCCGGCCGTCTCGGGCTCATCCGTGGGCTTGAAGACAACGACGGCGTTCGGGATGTAGGCTCCCCTGAGCGCGTCGAGGAGCTTCCTCGTATCGGAGGCTCCCCGCTTCCCGACGACGACGACTTCCCGCGCCGGCCCGAGGGCGAAGTCCAGGCCGCGGAGGAACTCCGTGTGCGCGCGGGGATCGGCGGCGACCTCGAGGGCGAAGGCCTCGGTCAGCCGGGATGCTCTCTCGTCGAGATCCGGACGCCCGGTGAGCCGGGCCAGGCGGAGGAGGTTCATCAGCATCACGGAGTTGCCTGAAGGCACGGCGCCGTCGGCGGTCTCCTTGCGCCGGGCTCCCACCTCCGGGGCGCCGGCGAAAAAGAAACCGCCTCCCTCGTCGTCCCAGAACAGATCGAAGGCTCGCCGCGCCAGATCCATGGCCCTCTCCAGGTGGATCGGCTCGTAGCCCGCTTCGTAAAGCCCGACGAGGCCCCGGATGAGGAAGGCGTGGTCGTCGAGGAAGGCCGGGACGCGGGCGCTGCCCTCGATCGACACGTGAAGGAGACGGCCGTCGGAGGCGAGCATCCTCGTCAAGACGAACTCCGCCGCCCTTTCAGCGGCCCGGAGATAGCGGATCTCACCCGTGATCCGATGGGCCAGCGCCAGGGCCGAGATCATCAGCCCGTTCCAATCCGCGAGGATCTTGGTGTCCAGGAAGGGCCGGGGCCGCTTCTCGCGGGCGCGGAAGAGCTTTCGCCCGATCTCCCCGATCCGGCGATCCGTCGCGACAGCGGCCGGCCCGCCCTCCCGCGCCGGCTTCCGGGGGGTGCGGTTTCGATGAAGGATGTTGCGCCCGTCACGGCCTCGCCCCGGCTCGGCGAAATTCCCGCCCGCTTCGATGTTGAAAACGCGGGCGGCGAGCTCCGCCTCCCCGGGCCCCAGGACCTCGCGGACCTCGTCCATCGTCCAAAGATAGAATTTCCCCTCTTCGCCCTCGCTGTCGGCGTCCTCGGCCGAGTAGAACCCCCCTTCGGGCGAGACCAGGTCTCTGAGCACGTAGTCCGCCGTTTCCGCCGCCGTCCGCCTGAATTCGCTCTTGCCCGTGGCCAGGAAAGCCTCGGCCTGGACCTCGGCCAGAAGGGCCTGGTCGTAGAGCATCTTCTCGAAATGGGGGAGGAGCCAGCCGGCGTCGGTCGAGTAGCGGTGGAAGCCGCCGCCGAGGTGGTCGTGGAGGCCGCCGCGGCGCATGGCCTCGAGCGTCCGCTCGGCCATGGCCCGGGCTTCGGCGCTGCCCGTCCTCTTCCCGTATCTCAGCAGGAACCCGATCTGGTGGGGCATGGGGAACTTGGGCGCCCCTCCGAACCCGCCCCGCTCCCCGTCGAAATCCGCGGCCAGATCACGGAACGCGCCGTCGAGCGTCGCCTCGGAGAGGCGGGCGGCGGGGCCGGCCCTCTTGATGGCCCGGCTTCTCCCGAGGGCTTCGAGGATCTCTCCGGCCGACCTCAGGACCTCCTCGCGCCGCTTCTTCCAGGCTTCGCCGATGGCGGGGATAAGCTCGAGGAGGCCGGGCCGTCCCCAGCGCCGCGCTTTGGGGAAATAGGTCCCGGCGAAGAACGCCCGCTTGTCCGCCGCCATCGCGATCGTCAGCGGCCAGCCGCCGGACCCGGTCAGCATTTGGCAGACGGACATGTAGTGCTGATCGAGATCGGGCCGCTCCTCGCGGTCGACCTTGACGCACACGAACGTCTCGTTGAGGGCCCGGGCGACCTCCTCGTCCGCGAACGATTCCCGCTCCATGACGTGACACCAGTGGCAGGTCGAGTAGCCGATGGACAGAAAGACGGGCTTGTCCTCGCGGCGGGCCCTCTCGAAGGCCTCCTCGCCCCAAGGATGCCAGTCGACGGGATTTCCGGCGTGCTGGAGGAGGTAGGGGCTCTTCTCCCCGGCCAGGCGGTTCCCGCGCGTCATTTCGACACGGGCGCGAGGACGATCTTCTCCAGGTTCATGGCGTGGTTGTTGACGACGCAGGTGATCCGGACCCGGAGCTTGTGTTCGCCCGCCCCGAGCTCGACCCGGCCGACCGGGAAGGTCGCCGGGAAATAGACGCTCGGCGAGGACTCCGTCCGCGCGGCCAGCTTCTGCCCGTCGACCTCGACCTCGTAGCCGGCCTTCCCGCCCCACATGCTGGCGTAGGAGGCCAGGACCTCGTAGGTCCCGGGCTTGTCCGTCGTGAAGACCCACTCGGGGTAGTCGTTGACGTTCTGCCAGTTGGCCAGCATCGTCGTCCGGTAGAACTGGTCGAGGTAGGCGCGCTGGCCCATCTCCGACTGGATGTCGGCCATGAAGACCGGGAGCTCCACCCGGCCGTCCCCGCCGGCCGCGATGCCGAAGGGCTCGACCTCGGGCGCACCCTTGAGCTCGACCGCGACGACGGTCACGTCGGGGTCGACGGCCCTCTGCGGCAGGGTCACGACGACGTCCTTCCCCAGCCTCCCGTGGGCGAGGCGCCTCGACCTGTCGGCCAGGAGATAGGCCTTCCCGACCTCGGTCCTGAGCCCCGGCAGCCGGATCTTTCCGTCCGCGGGCCAGCCCATGACGTGGATGTAGAGCGTCGTGCCCTTGACCGTGCACCGGCCGAAGAAGGGCAGGCGCTCGAAGACGCTGGCCGTCGTGCCGTAGACGGCCTCCCCGTTCGCCTTCAGCCACTGGCCGATCCGCCGCAGCCGGTCCACGAAGTCGGGCTGGATCCGGCCGTCGGGCCGGGGCCCGACATTGAGGAGGAGGTTGCCGCCCTTGCTGACGATCTCGATGAGCTGGCGGATGAGCTGGCTGGCGCTGTGGAACTCGGTCTCGTAGCGGTTGTAGCCCCAGCCGTTCCAGTTCATCGTATAACAGGCCTCCCAGAGCCGGGGGGTGCCGTCCGGGTTGCGGACGCCCGTCGCCGGGACGAAGTTCTCGGGCGTCCCGAAATCGCCGTGGCCGGGCTCGCGCCTGAAGAGCCGGTCGTTGACGAGGAGCGACGGCTTCATCGCCAGCAGCATCTCGCCGATGGCGAAGGCCCGCTGCTCCTCGTTGGAGTGCTCCCATTCGCCGTCGAACCACATCACGGCCGGGTCGTACTTGGCGACGAGCTCCTTGAGCTGGGCCGTCGCGAAGTCCATGTAGCGGCCGAAGTCCGCCCCCTCCGCCGTCCGGTCCTTCTCCCAGGGCCGACGGGGCAGGTAGTCGGGGTGGTGCCAGTCCATGATCGAATAGTAGAAGCCGAGCGGGATGCCGGCCTTCTTCATCGAGGCCGCGAGGGGGCCGAGGATGTCCTTCCCGTATTTGGCGTGCACGATGTCGTAGTCGGTGTGGGCGCTGTCGAAGATGGCGAAGCCGTCGTGGTGCTTGGAGGTGATGATGACGTACTTCACGCCCGCCTCCCGGGCCAGGGCGGCCCACTCGTCGGGATCGAAGGCGACGGGATCGAAGCTGTCGGCGTAGTACTGGTACTCGTCGAGCGGGATCTGGAAGAGCTGGCGGGCCCACTCCTCGCGGCCGATCATGCTGTAGACGCCCCAGTGGATGAACAGGCCGAACTTGGCCTCGCGGAACCACTGCAGGCGGTCGG
>CAZFBC010000059.1:0-8407 GCA_964517245.1 uncultured Eubacteriales bacterium
TGAACCTCGAGGCGGCGGCCCGGCTGGCCCAGCAGAAGGCACCCGAGGGTCCGGTCCCGACCATCGCGGAGATCATCCGGGAGCACGACGAGGTGGAGGCTCAGGCCCAGGCTGCCAAGGCCGGCAAGGGGAACGGCCAGGGCGAGGCGGGGCCGGGACCGGCCGAGGACCAGGGGGAATCACAGGCGGAGGTTGACCACGATGAGACGACTTGACCTTCTCGCTCGGGCCCGGCTGGCCCGGATCATCCTTGCCGGGGCGATCCTCGCCCTAACAATCTGGTCTGCCCTCGAGGTCCGGGCCCAGATCAAGGCGACGCGTGACTCTCGAATCGTAGCCCTGGGCGAGGCGAGAGTCGATGGGGGCGCATGATGGACGAGGACCGCGTCATCGGCACGGCCAGGAAGAACGCTCACCTCGTCTTCCAAGTAGCGCTCTCCCAGCACGAGGGGCGAAGCTACGTGAGCGTGCAGACGTGCGATCTGCCGGAGGGGACGGGCGGCAAGCCTCAGCCGACGGTCCGTGGCTTCTACGTAAAGCCGACCGCCGCTCGGGAGTTGGGAAAGCTCTTGATCGAAGCGGCGGACCAAGCGTGCTTGGAGGACCGGTCAAACGGTCCGGCCGTGGGGGGCGAGTGTGCTATGCCGCGGGGAGACCAGCCGCGAGCGGCGAAGAGCAGGGTCAGGATCCGATCCGGATGGGAGACGAGCCGATGAAGTCCGCGGCGGGATGTAGGCAGGGGCAAGAAGAGGCGTTAACGGCCGCCAGAGGCACGATCTCCCGGCGAAAGGCCAGCGGGACAGGGGCCAAGGCCTCTCCCCATAAGGGCAGTTCAGGCGGGAGGCCGGCCACGGCGAGACTGTGCGGGGTCTGTCTCCGGCCTCTCCCTCCGGGCGCCGGGGCCAAGTTCTGCTCTTCGCGTCATCGGCTCATGGCGTGGTGGCTGAGGGAGCTGGCCAAGGCCCTCCACGTCGGGATGGCGGACGGGCTGAGGGCGGAGATCCGCCGGCTCGGGGAGGTGGTCGATGGAAGGCAATGAAGGCTTTGTCGTCAAGCTGGACCGGCCGAGGCGGTTTCGTCTGACCGTCGATTCGGTGGCCAAGGTTGAGGAAGAGAGGGGCGTTGATTTCCGGGTGGTCTGCAAGCCGGCGAGCGGGCAGGATTCCTGGTCATGGCTTGCGGACATGCTCTGGGTTTTCGGGCTCGCTGACGACCCGGAGCTGACGCCGCTCGAGGCACAAACGATCGTCCGGGAGTATATCGCGAACGCGCCGCCGTTTCTTCAGGTCAAACGGATGCGGGACATGCGGAGCGCCGTTCTCCGGGCGGGGGAGGCCTTCGCGAAGAATGTGATCGGAGAGTTCGGGCCGGGCGGGGAGGGTCGTTGAATGAGCGGCACGCGCGTCATCGTCGATCGGCCTTCATGGCGGTGGCACTCCGGACCTGTGGCCACCTGCCGCGGGCGGCGGTCGAGGAGTGGGCGATGCTGAACCTCAAGCTCCTCGAGGCCGGCTACCGGGGCCATCGGTTCATCCCGGACCTGGCGATGACGGCCTGGTACCGGAGCGCGCCGGGCTTGTCGGAGCGGGAGGCCAGGTCCTTGTGGGGCCGGGGCTGGGCGCAGGGCGTAGAGGTGGACGAGAGATGAACATCATCCAGGCCCTTCACAGCCCCAAGGTCTTCAAGCCGCTCTTCCCGAAGCTCGAGACCTGGCACAGCTGGCAGGTCTTCCTGTCGGCCGTGTTCGGGCTGCCGATCGCCGAGGGTCCGGACCTGGACCTCTTCCGCCGCTCGACGGGACTCGAGGCGCCTCCTGTCGGCGGCGTCGACGAGGTCTTCTGCATCAGCGGGCGACGCTCAGGGAAGACGCGGATCGCGGCCCTCGTCGGTTGCTACCTCGCGGCCTTCACGGACTGGCGGAAGGTCCTGGCGCCAGGCGAGCGTGGGAAGGTGATGCTCGTCGCCGTGGACCGGAATCAGGCCCGGGTGCTCCGCGACTACTGTGGCGGGATCCTGGAGGCCAACGCGACGCTGAGGGGCCTCGTTGTCCAGGCAGGGAAGGAGTCGGTCGAGCTTTCGACCGGAGCGGACATCGAGATCATGACCGCGAGCTATCGGGGCATCCGAGGCCGGACCGTCGTCTGCGCCGTGCTCGACGAGGCCTCGTTCTTCCGGGCCGACGAGCTGAGCGCAAACCCGGCCCGGGAGATCTACAACGCCCTCCGGCCGAGCATGGCGACGGTCGCCGGCTCGAAGCTCATCGCCATCTCGACGGCCTACGCCAAGGAAGGGCTCATGTACGAGGCCCGGCAGCGGTACTTCGGCCAGCCTGGCCGGACGCTCGCCTGGGTTTCGGACACAAGGACCATGAACCCGACGATCCCGCAGGCCCTCATCGACGAGGAGCTGGCGAGGGATCCCGCTGCCGCTTCGGCCGAGTGGCTTTCGGTCGAGCGGTCCGACATGGCGACTTATGTTGACGGAGAGCTCGTCGGCGACCTTGTCATCCAGGACCGCTTCGAGCTTCCACGCGTCGAGGGCGTCTCCTACATCGCCTTCGTCGATCCGGCCGGCGGGGCTGGACGCGATTCGATGACGCTCGCCGTCTGCCATCGGGAGGAGTCGGGGCGGATCATCCAGGACGCGATCCGGGCGCAGCGGCCGCCGTTCAACCCGAAGGCCTGCGTCGAGGACTTCGTCCGCTGCCTCAAGGGCTACAACATCAGCAGCGTCACCGGAGATCGGTACTCCGGGGACTGGTGCGCTTCGACCTTCCGGGAAGCCGGCGTCAGCTATCAGAACTCGGCGAAGGTGAAGAGCGAGATCTACCTGGAGTTTTTACCGCTCATGACGCAGCGCTCGATCGAGCTTCTGGACCATCCCCAGACTGTCCGGGAGCTCCGCCAGCTCGAGCGTCGGACCGGCCACGGCCGGGACTCGGTCGATCATCCGAAGGGGCTGCATGACGACTGTGCCAACGCCGTCGCCGGCGCCTGTGTCGTCGCGGCCGACCGAGGGCTCGAATGCGGCTTCGAGATGGAGCCTGTCCGCGATGATGACGACGACGATGGTGATGGGCGCGTGCCGATAGAAATGCAACTCAGCCGGATCCTGCGAGCAGGCCGGCATTAAATCCATCAGGAGGTTTTACGATGAGCGTTTTGAAAAAGTATCGGGAGTTGAAGGCGGGGATGTCCGAGCTGGCGTCGACGATCGGCGGGCTGCGGGAGGCGAAGAGCCGGCTCTTCGCCGAGCTCAAGCCGCTCGAACACGAGGCCCTGAAGGCGGACATCGGCGGCGAGCCGTCGGCCAAGGGGCTGGTCGAGGCCTTCGCGGAGAAGAAGGCCAAGCATCAGGCGCTCGGCCTGGAGCTCGAGGAGGCGGAGGCGCGGCTCAGGGCCTACCAGGAAGTCGTCCCGCCGATGAAGGGCGAGGCGTCGACCGCGCTCTGGGATGAGTTCCGGCCGGGACTCGAGCAGAAAGTCAAGGCCCTTGCCGCCGCATTCAAGGCCGCCGAGGCTGCGGAGAAGGATCTGGCCGAGGCCCGCGAAGCGGTCAACGAGAGCTTCCATAAGCTGGCTCTGCCCGTGCCGTTCCAGCAGCCCTGGCTCTCGATATTGCTCAGAAAGAGTGGCGAGGCTGACTGGGAGACCACCCTTCGCAAACTGAAGTACGAAGGGTACGGTCTCAACCTGTAAACGAGGCCGCTACTCAAACGATGCGGGCCGGCGTCCGTTAGGCACCGGTCCGCAAGGAGGCCAACATGGCATATCCGCGCGCTGTTTTCAAAGAATTCGCCGGCGAGGTCCAGTCCGTCAACGAGAAGGCGCGGACGATCTGGCACACCGTGAGCCGCGAGGTCGAGGACCGCATGGGCGACGTTGTCCGGCTGGCCGGGATCTCGATCAAGGATTTCATGAAGAAGCCGGCCGTGCTCTACGGTCATGACTACCAGTCGAAGGACCCGGTCCCGGTCATCGGCCGCAACGTCGGATTTGAGATCGACGGCGACCGGCTCGTCGCGGGGACCCAGTTCCTCGACCCCGCCGAGGTCTCCCCGAAGCTGAGGGACCTCATCGGCGACAACTGGTATCTCCATCAGAAGAAGCTCTTGGGCTGGTCCATCGGCTTCGTTCCGGTCGAGGCCGAGAAGATCCTCGACCACGGCCAGGTCGTAGGCGTCGACTACAAGAGGACCGAGCTCCTGGAGTACTCGTCCGTCATCATCCCGGCGAATCAAGACGCCGTCGACAACATGATCGGGATGGGCCTCGTGACCAGGGCCCTGAAGGACGACAGGCCCGGGCAGGACCTCGGCAAGCCGGTCTACTACTACAAGAACCTCGAGGAGCGCGAGCTCATGGGCGATCGGGTCCGGGCTGCGGTCGAGATGCTCGAGCACGCTATGCGACGGATGAAGATCCCGAAGGTCGACCTGGCCTGGTTCAAGGTCTGCCATCCGCGGGAGCCCGGGGCGCGCGTCCTGGGCCCGCTGACGAAGGCGTGGGTCGAGTTCACACGGCCGCCGACGATCCACATCAGGGCCGACATGAGCCCGGCTGAGGTCCAGCTCTCGGCCGGTCATGAGTGTCATCATGTTTGGCTGCAGAGCCAGCCCCCCTCGAAGTTCGCGAGCCTGGGCGCCGATGACCGGGAGGCCGCGGCCGACGCCTGCGCCTTTATCATGTATGACGAGCTCCGGAGGCGGCGCGGTCGGACGCTTGCGGCGACGAGCGACAATGTTCCCACGTGGGAGACGGTGGGGAGGTAATCATGGCGGCAACTGACGTTCGATTTGTCCTCGAGATCGACGACCAGGGCTTCATCCGCAAGCTTGAGAATTTCGAGCGCGCCCTCGAAAGTCTCCAGCGGACGACCCAGAGAACCGGCGGATCGGTCAAGGCCTTCGGCCAGGAGTTCATGACCCGGCTCGTCCCGGCCTTCACGGCCGGCCAGCTCGCAGCCGATGGAATCCGCAAGGCGTTCGGCTTCTTCAAGAATCAGATCGACGATACGATTGCGGCAGCCATCGAAGCCGAGAAGGTCGACCGGGCGCTTGAGGCGACGCTCTCGCTTGTCGGTGATACGACCGGCGCCACGGCCGAACGCCTCAAGGCCTACGCCGCGGCGCTCCAGCGCAAGACCATTTACGACGACGAAGCGATCAAGTCCGCCCAGGCGCTTATTGTCCAGATGCGCGGGACGGCGGACCAGGTGGATGAGGCCACGAAGGGCGCGATTGGCCTGGCGTCCGTCTTCAAGATGGACCTCCAGAGCGCGGCCCAGGCCGTAGCCCAGGGCTTCGAGGGCAACTATCGCCAGCTCGGGATGCTCATCCCGGCCATCAGAACGGCGCAGACGGAGAGCGAGAAGCACGCCGCGTTCATGAAGGCGATGGCCGACGGCTATGTGCGGGCCGAAGCCGAGGCGGGCACGTTCTATGGGCGGTTGGCCGACCTCAAGAAAGCTTACGGCGAGCTGCAGGAGACGATCGGCGGGTGGGTGACGAAGAACACCGAAGTTATCGCAACGCTGGGCGGGGTCAAGGAGATCCTGATCTGGCTCGACAGGTGGGCCGCATCGCAGAAAGATAAGCCCGAAATCGCCAAATGGTGGAATTGGACAGCTCCCGGCGCGCTGATGCTATCTATCCGCAAGCTCGGAAAGGAGGCCAAGGTTGCCAATGAGCAGTTCGACGCTTGGCCGGACCTACTGGCGGAGATAACCCGGGCCGCAGAGGACGCCACGGGCGGGCTCGATGATGTTGCAGTCAAACTGAATCTCATAACTGAGTTGCGCTATCAGAAATGGCTGAAGTCGCTGAAGCCGCTGGACCTGTCCCTTATAGAAGTTGAGCCGGGAAGTCTTTTCCCTGAAGGCGGGCCCTTCGACGTTCCGCCCTTCTTACAGGCTCTGATCGACCAAGCCAATGAGGCTCAGAAGAGATTCAAGGACATGGGCCGAACGTGGAGCAGGACCGTGGATAGCATGACCGCCTATTCCAACGCGTTCTTCGATGACGTGTACCTTGGCTGGGCCAACACAATTATGAACTTCCGGCTCTCGACCGAGGGCTTCAAGAGCTTCTTCATCGAGTCGTGGGAGGCGATTAAGCGTGCGTTCTTCAAGATCCTGGGTGAGATGGTGGCCGCCTGGGCCGTTACGTCCTTCGTCCGGCTCCTGTTCCCGCTCTCGCCCATCGTTCCGAGTTTCGTCGGCGGCATCCTGCCCGGGGCCCCGCCGTTCATTCCGGCCCAGCACGGCTTCAACGGTGTCGTAACCCAGCCGACGATCTTCCTCGCTGGCGAGCGGGCACCTGAGCGCGTGTCCATCCAGCCGACCTCCGGCCGCGGGGGCGGGGCTTCAATCGTCAATAATTTCTATCTTCAGGCTACAGACGCGACGGGCATTGAATCACTCGTTCGCCATCGTATCGTGCCGATCCTCCAGGAAGTCATGGAGCATGGGGACCTCTGAGGAGAGGATTGAGATGGACCTCTTTGCTTGGTTCAGGATCCTCCCGAAGCCGTCGAGGGATCCGATCCGCAATGCCCGCCGCCGATAGCAGGCCGTGCGATACGCTAAGGTCAAGGTAACTTGGATCGCCGCGGGCGCCGAGGCTGCCTGTCACGCTACCTTTCCGCGAACAGTCACGCGCCTCTGCGATAGGCTCCTCCAGGGAATCGACGAGCTGGACATCCTCGCGGAGCGTTTTCCGGGCCTGTTCGATCCCCATCCAGGGGTCCTTCGCGACGGGCTCGAGAAGATGAAGCGCATAAGGCTGAAGGCGATAGCGGAGATCCTGGCAGCCCAGAGGGCGGGATGACTAGGGCTCAGCTCTTCTTCGGCGCCCGGACCGTCTTCGATTCTAGCCAGCGGTCGACTTCGGCGCGGCGGAAGAGGACCTTCTTTCTGGCCAGCTTTATGAAGGGAATGTCCCGGCGCTTCATTAGCCTGTCCAACATCCCGCGGCTTATCCTCAGGTACTCCATCGTTTCAGCTCTGGTCATCAGCTCCTGGTCAGGCATGGGCCGATTATAGCCTCAAAGAAGCCATGAAAAAAAGACTTGACATTAACCGAGGCTTATATATGCTAATGTATGCACATAGATGAATGAGAGCGAAAAATGGAGAAGATGTACTCGATCAACGACATCTGCAAGGAGCTGGGCGTCTCTCGAAGGACGGTCCATCTCTGGATCCAGAAACGCCGGCTCAAAGCCTTCTACCTGGGCGGGAAGAGACTGCCCCGCGTCTGGGAATCGGACCTCGACCGCTTCGCCCGTACCGGCCGCAGCCGCGGCCGTTCGCGGAAATCTCTTTAAGGGAGGACATCATGGCAAACGGAAACGGCAAGGGGAAGGCCGCGAGGAGAGTCCCAAAGGCGAGGCCTCTTTCGGTCCAGGAACTCTTCGCGCTTTGCCGCGGAAACATGGGCATGGCCGCGGACCTGATCCAGAAGGTTCTCGACGAGTTGCGGTGCGGTCGGACCGACATCAATAGGGTGATACTCAGGTTTTTTTTCGACAAGTCGGAAGACTCCGACGTTCGAATGAAGCTCGCCCAGCTCGACGACGACACGATCGCGCGCAGACTGCGCAAGAGCATCTGACGCGAGGGCAACATGAGACAGCAGGTGAATCGTTCCGGTGCGACAGAGGCCGAGACCGCGGGGCTCCTCGTAGACCTTTGCGATCGTTTGGGCATCAAGCCCGAGGACATTGGCATGCAGAGGAACGACGACGGGACCTTCAGACTGACCTACGTCACATGCAAGGTCATGGAGAAGACAGCAGAAACGCTTCGCTTGAAGCTCGCGCAGAACGCCTGACCCTTCCTCCGGCCCGGGGCGAGGTCCTGGGCCGGGTGAAAGGCCAGAGTAGCCCATGATTTACCTGGGGGTTCGGATCGACGGCGAGAATGACCGGCGGTGGATCGGCCGGATGATCGGATGGGAATTGATCGCCCGGGTGGCCAGGCGATTCAGGATCGCTTCTATCGAGCTCAGGGATCCCAGGTCCTTTCACGAACCCTGGTCGGATGGCGCCTACGCTCGCATGGTCTCTCAGTATGCGAACTTTCTCTTTTTCAATCCCGACGTCGACCTCGAGGCCGCAGCTTTCTACCTGAATCGAAGAGTCGGGCTGAGGCTCAAGCCTTCGGAGGTCTACGTCTTCGCGTTCTTCCATGAGCTTGGGCACACACGCGAAGCGATCGGTCCGCTGTCTGCCGGCGATCGCGCCGGGCAATTCTTCCTCAGCGCCGGAATGGAAGAGATCTCAGCGCTGCGCCGGCAGTCGGAGGCCGCGGCCGACTCGTGGGCCAAGGTCGAATTCCGGAAGTGGAGGAGAAGGAAACGATGAGAGAAGATCGATCCCGCCCCTACCTCGCAGATCGCCGCTGCGGC
>CAZFBC010000059.1:8507-12444 GCA_964517245.1 uncultured Eubacteriales bacterium
CCGGCATGCGGAAGAACGAGGTCCTGCAGCTACGCTGGAAGCACGTCGACCTCGTCTCCGGGACGATCATGGTCCCGCGCGAGACGGCCAAAAGCGGCCGGGAGCGCTGGGTCCCGATCGACGCGACGATCGCCGGCGTCCTCTCCGGCCTCTCCCGGACGTCGGAGCATGTCTTCTTCAACCCGGCTACGGGCCGGCCCTGGAACAACATCACGAAGGCTTTCAAGCGGGCCTGCAAGGCCGCGGAGCTGCCCCACGGCCGCAAGGGCGGGATCGTGCTCCACGATCTCCGCCACTTCGCCGCCTTCCAGCTCGTGAAGCAGACGGACATCGTCACGGCCTCGCGGATCCTGGGGCATGCCGACGTGAAGATGACCATGCGTTACGTCCACCCGTCCGAGGCCGACAAGCGCCTGGCGATGGAGAGGGTGGGGGAGGCCCTGTTCCCGGCACGTCAAAAAGGCGCCAATGCCGAGACGGCCAGCCCCGCGACCGACAGTGTAAACTAGGGCCGGTCAGTCCTTTAGGCGCATCCCGGCGCGCGCGGAGTCGGGACTTCGAATCCGCAGGTCGCCCGTTCGAATCGGGCCAGGCGCGCTCTCTCAGTCCCCCCATATAAACCTGGAAAATCACTCACTTAGGGCCTGATCTGAGGTCCGCCTTCGGCCTCGGCGGCTCGGACAATTGAGGACAGAAAAGGACACTAATTGACGTCCAACACGTCAATGGGGACGTCAATGGATTTGGAGCGCGGTGCTTGAAAAGCATGTACAGTCGGCCTATACTTTGGCTCAGCAGGAGGTGAAAGATGGACAAGTCTGAGAAACTGAAGCCCTCAGCTGGCGATGCAGCGCACACGGCAGCCAAGGCCGTGCTTTCGCTCATCCCCTGGGCCGGCGGATCCGCCGCGGAGATCTTCGGGGCGATCGTCACGCCGCCGCTTCAGAAGAGGCGCGACAAGTTGATCGAGGACGTCGTGACGGGACTCGAGGAACTCCGAGCGAAGCGTCCCGAACTGGACTGGGACGAGCTCCTGAAGAGCGATAAGTTCATCACGGCGACCCTCCACGCTACGCAGGCGGCCCTGAAGAATCATCAGGAAGAGAAGCTCGAGGCGCTGAGAAATAGCATCCTGAACGCCGCCATCGGGACCAACCTCGATGAAGACGTGCAGTTGGTCTTCCTGCGCTACATCGACGAGCTGACGCCCTGGCACCTAAGGCTCCTCGATTATTTTCAAGATCCCGCCGCATGGCTGAAGGAACACGGTATAAAAGTCCCAGAGATGCTCTTCGGCGGTCTGACGGTTGGCGTTCATGCTGCATTCCCAGAGCTCAAGAAGCAAGGCGAGCTATATAAGCAATTGGTCAGTGACCTTCAGGCCAGGGGGCTTCTCGAGGGATTCTCTGATGGAACCATGAGTCCTCAGGGAATATTCGCCAGTCGGATCAGCGATTTCGGGCGGAGGTTCATGTCCTTTATCAGATCTCCGATTGAGAAATCATGATTCCCTGTCTCTGGCCTGAAAGGAGAATAAGATGAAGAGAGCGGCATTCCTAGGATTCGCGCTGATACTAGCATCGGTGGCGCTTCTGGCACAAGGCGACCAGGCGCCAGGATATTCCATCACTTTTCTGATGGACAAAAAGGACGCGAATCAGGTATGGGGAACATCCGCATTTTTCCCGGACCGATCCTTTTCAGAAATCTGGACCGCGACCATCAAAAAACTGATAGTCGATCACAAAAGAATTCTTGTCGCCGATATGGCCAGCGGGTTTCTTTCCGGCGAAGACCATTTTGGGGATGTTCAGTATTTCATCGCAGAACGGCCAGGCGGGGTGGAGGTGATATTCCCATCCGCCGGGGGCCAAAAAAGCATCGAAAAGATAGCCAGGCAGGTATGCGAAGCGATCCTTGAACAATTGACGAAGATTCAATGATATTTATGACCAGCCAGAAGGCCGCGGCGCGTTAGGAGGGTGTCGTTCCATACCTAGCGCGTTTGGGTTTTCCTCTCCAGCGCAGAGAGTGCTGCGTCGATGATCTCGGGTCCCATCGTTGAGAAGAATTTCTTGGCCTTTGCGCAGACGAGGGCTTTCCTTGTGGGGTTTTTATCGAGCTCTTCAGTGAAGCGCAGCAATCCAAGTCGCCAGGCCTCATGGAGGTCATTGACGTGTACGGCTACGTATCTGTCCGTTTCTCCTCGTAAGACGATGAGCCCCTGGGCTCTTTCTGCGCTTCCCGTTCCCCATGCGTACAGGATGAGCCTTGGATGAACACCCTTGGCTGGACGAGCATATGGCGTCAGGGTGTGTAGGATCCCACAGCGCCCGGCATATAGGTCTTCAGCCGTACACCCAAGAGGCTTGGCCGGGACCATATAAGAGTTGACCCAGCTCATAAAACTGGATTTCTCGGAATATGGCTTAGGACTAGAGAGCCAGCCGGCGACGTCGATTCCCGAGTAGAGTAAAACCAACGCCGGAAGCTCGAGCTTTTTTTCGAGACAGGCATCAATTCCAAGCGTGATCTTTGCCAAATTCTGATAGAGCTTGAATTCGCTCACTAGAGGCTCCTCTCCGGGATTATAACTCCCACGCTGTGAACTTATCTGGATAGGCGACTATCCTCTGAATTTCCAGCGGACAGAATCCCCCTTCCTGGCCGTCGCGCTGCTTGATCCGGCCGGCCCGGTGGGCCAGGTGGGCATACCTTCTCTGGATGACCTTCTGCAGCTGCAGGAGGGCTCGGTCGGCGTCGGCCCGGACGTTCTTTCGAATGAACGATTCGAGCCAGGGCATCCGGAACTGATGGTAATGGAGCCAGATCAGCATCTCAGACGCAGCGCTCCATCGTCGCTCGAGCTTGTGGCGTCCACGGCGATCATAGAGGGGAGCAATATCCGGCCAACGGAAATCTCCTCTTCGGACCCGGGCCCTCTTCCAATACGTCACATGATTCACGACATGATAAACGAGGATGTTCGAGTCGTCCGGCGGCCGGCCTTCGCGTCTGCGCTTGCGAGACCAGTCGAGAAGATCTTGGATTAGGCCTAATACCTTCTTGCGATCTTCGTCATTGGAGATCTTCAGGAGGCGGCCAGGCCGAACCTTCCCCTTCTTTGAAATCCGGAGCGTGCGCGTGAGCCGGGCGTTCAGTATCTCAAAGTCAGCTCCGGGTGACGCTTTTCGCAAGCTCTCGATGAACGTCGACACTGTCTGTCTGTATGCTGAGTCAGGGCCCCTTTTCGAGTTTGAATCTGTCCTCGAGTACTTTCCGTTGTACCAGCGCCCACGCTCGTCCTCGGTGACCGAAGACAGTGCATAGTGGATGCTTTCGACTGAGCTTAAGAAGACCTTGGTCAGCCGATAAAGCCCGGCGATCTTCAATTCGGGTTGGCTAAGAGCCTCGGCGACTTGGAGCGGGCCCGGCAGGAAGAGGGCCTTGCCGGACGAGCCTAGTCGGTCGGACCAACCGAAAGCCTCCAGCCAGGTTCCGCGCTCGCGGACCTTAGCAACTAGGTCGGAAAAACGGAAGCTCATGTCGCCTCTTCATGATTAATTATGGCCTAAACGTACTTCAGTAGTCAAGGCATAAGCCCCGAAACTAATAATATCTATTCGTGACACCAAAGGGCCCGTCCCCGATTATGGGGGGCGAGGAACGAGAGATGACCAATTCGAAACTTCGGCTGGCGCGAACAGCCCGGGGTTTATCGCAGATGAGGCTCGCCAAGAAAGTCGGTGTTTCGCAGCCCACGATCTGTTTGATCGAGCGCGGCGAAGATGAGCCTGACAAGCGGCTACAGAAGCGGATTGCCAAGGTCCTCTCGCAGTCGGTCGAGATGCTTTTTGGGGCAGCCCCGGACGACGAGGGCAACGCCCAATGAACGTTCCCGCCCGCCGCTGGCTGTCGATCGCCGAAGCTGCCGAGC
>CAZFBC010000060.1:0-12429 GCA_964517245.1 uncultured Eubacteriales bacterium
CACGGCCCCATCGCCCTCATCGACGAGGGCATGACGACGCTCGCCGTCGTCCCGCGCGACCGCGTCTACGAGAAGATGCTGGCCAACATCGCCGAGGTCCAGGCCCGGAGCGGCCGGATCCTGGCCGTCGCCTTCGAGGGCGACGAGAAGGCCCGGGCCGCGGCCGAACAGGTCTTCTCCATCCCCGAGACGCACCAGCTCTTCACGCCCTTCCTGACCGTCCTCCCCCTGCAGCTCTTCGCCTACCACGCCGCCGCGGCCAAGGGCCTCGACGTCGACCAGCCCCGCAACCTGGCCAAGAGCGTCACGGTCGAGTGACCTTGCCGGGCCCGGGGGACATGGAGTATCCTTGACCCAGGAGGACTGTCCGATGAGAGAATGTTCCGCCCGGCGCCTGCGCGCCGCCCTGATCCCCGCCGCGGCCCTGCTCCTGGCCCTCGGCGCCGCCGCCCAGGCCGGGAAGCCGCGGGCCGTGTACGACGAGACGACCCACGACTTCGGCAAGATCAAGCAGGGCGAGGTCGTGACCCACGAGTTCGTCTTCAGGAACGAGGGCCAGGCCGACCTCGTCATCGAGAAGGTCGAGACGACCTGCGGCTGCACGGCCGCGCTGGTCTCCGAGAAGAGGATCGCCCCGGGCCGGGAAGGCCGGCTCAAGGCGACCTTCGACTCCCGCGGCTATTCGGGACGGCTGTCGAAGTACGTCTACGTCGTGTCCAACGACGGCGGGAACCCCCGGCAGGAGATCCGGCTGACGGCCGAGATCGAGGTCCCGCCCTCGGCCCGCATCGACGTCGACCGCTACAACGTCGACATCGGCGTCTGCCTCGAGGGCGAGGCGACGTCGGCCCGGATCGTCGTCAAGAGCGTCGGCCAGCGCGAGCTCAAGGTCGAGGCGTCCCACGAGAGCGTCGGGTTCTTCTCCGGCGGCAAGCCCCTGGCCTCGCCGTTCCTCCTGCCCGTGGGCGAGTCGCGCGAGATCGAGATGCGCTTCCCGCCGTCGGCCAAGACGGGCACCCTGCGCGACTACGTTCTGATCAAGTCGAACGACCCCGCCCGCTCGACGCTGTCGATCTACGTCAGCCGCTACGTCGTCACCCGCAAGGAGCTGCAGGCGCTCTTCGAAAAGTACGGGAAGGTCCTCGGGAAGTAGGGCCCGGCCGGGAGAGGCATGCCCCGCATCCTGACGGTCAAGGTCCAGCCCCGCTCGAAGGCGCCGGGCGTCGAAGAGGTCGGTCCCGGCGATTACCGGGTCCGCGTCGGGGCCGCGCCGGAAAAGGGGCGGGCCAACCGGGAGGCCGTCGAGAGGCTGGCCGCCCACCTGGACGTCCCGCCCTCCCGCCTGACGCTCGTCCGCGGCGCGGCGTCCGCCCGGAAGACCTTCAAGCTCGAGACCTGAGGGGGGCCCATGACCATCTGGAACCTCGTCAGCTTCCTGGGCATCTTCGTTCTGGCCGGGATCGCCTGGCTCTGCTCCTCGGACCGCCGGGTCGTCAACGTCCGCGTCCTTTTCTGGGGCATCGGCCTCTCTCTGACCGTGGCCTTCTTCGTCTTCGTCCTCCCGGCCGGGGCCAGCGTCTTCCTCTGGGTCAACGGCGCCGTCACGGCCGTCCTCGCCACGGCCACGGCCGGGACGGAGTTCGTCTTCGGCCGGCTGGCCCTGCCGCCGGGAGCGGTCAACGCGGCCGGGGAGGCTTCGCTCGGCTATTTTCTCGCCTTCCAGGGCCTGCCGACCATCATCTTCTTCGCCGCCCTGCTCGGCGTCCTCTACCACCTCCGGGTCATGCCCTTTTTCGTCCGGCTGTTCGCCCGGCTCTTCTCCCGGACGATGCGCATCAGCGGCGCGGAGGCGCTGTCGGT
The DNA here is from genome assembly GCA_964517245.1 of uncultured Eubacteriales bacterium. Lineage (GTDB taxonomy): Bacteria > Acidobacteriota > Aminicenantia > Aminicenantales > Saccharicenantaceae > RBG-16-66-30. The sequence continues at coordinate 1,861 of CAZFBC010000060.1, forward strand.
CTCGTCCAACATCTTCGTCGGCGTCGAGTCGGCCCTGGTCGTCCGTCCCCACCTCGAGGACATGACCGTCTCCGAGCTCGGGACCATCATCGCGGCCGGCATGGGGACCATCGCCTCGACCGTCCTGGCGATGTACGTCATGATGCTCCAGAAGGAGATCCCGACGATCGCCGGGCACCTCGTCTCGGCCTCGCTCATCTCGGCCCCGGCCTCGGTCGTCATGGCCAAGCTGGTCATGCCCGAGACGGGCCGGCCCCTGACCCTGGGCCTCGACGTCAAGCCCCACTACGAGCGCGAGGACAGCCTGATCATGGCCGTCATCAACGGGGCCGGGGAGGGGCTGAAGCTGCTCGGCGGCATCGTCACCCTGCTCATCGCCTTCCTCGGGCTCATGGCCCTCGTCAACCTCGGCCTGGGCTGGGCGGGGGGCCTGCTCAACGGGCTCCTCGGCTGGCGCGTCGAATGGTCCCTCGAGGCCCTGCTGGGCTGGCTCTTCTACCCCCTGACGCTCGTCATGGGCGTGCCGCCGTCCGACGCGCTCCCCGTCGCCAGGATCCTCGGCGACAGGACCATCCTGACGGAGGTGTTCTCCTACGGGCGGCTGTCGGAGCTCATGGCCTCGGGGGCCCTGCGCGACCCGCGGTCGGCCATCATCGCCTCCTACGCCCTGTGCGGCTTCGCCCACGTCGCCTCCCTGGCCATCTTCATCGGCGGGACGGGGGCGCTCGTCCCGTCGCGCGTCCGCGACATCTCCCGGATCGGGTTCCGGGCCCTGCTCGCCGCGACCCTGGCCTGCCTCATGACCGGGGCCGTCGCCGGCGCCTTCTACACGGGCTCGTCCGTCCTTTTCGGCCGCTGACGGGGCGCCTGAGAAAGACCCGGCCCCCCCGCGCGTCCTTCCCTCAAGGAGACGCCTCCCGATGGACGACCGCGACCTCTGCTGGCTGGCCATGAGCCTCCTTTTCCGGGGGCCGAGCGCCGCCTCCCGCCGGGTCCTCAAGCGCTTTCCCGCCGTCACGGACGTCTTCCGGGGCCGGCCGGCCGACTTCGAGGGCCTGCGCCTCGACCCGGCGACGGTCGAGGCCGCCGTCACGGGCCTGGCGGTCGAGCGGGCCGGGCGGGAATTGGAAAAAATCGGCCGGAAGGGGTATACTCTTTTGACCTTCGAGGACCCCGGGTATCCCGGCTATCTGAAAGAGATCTTCGATCCTCCGTTCGTCCTCTACTGCGAGGGCGACGCGGAGTGTCTTCGGAGCCCCGCGGTGGCCGTCGTCGGGGCGAGAAGGCCCACCCCCTACGGGCGGGCCGTGGCCGAGAGGCTGGCCGAAGACCTGGCCGGCCGCGGCGCCGTCGTCGCCAGCGGCCTGGCGGCGGGCATCGACGCCTGCGCCCACCGGGGGGCCCTCAGAAGGGGAAGGACGGTGGCCGTGCTCGGTTCGGGTCTGGACGTGCCGTATCCGCGGGAGAACCGCGGCCTGGCCCGCGAGATCGCGGGGCGGGGCGCCGTGGTGACGGAGTTCGCCCTGGGGACCCAGCCGCTCGCGGAGAACTTCCCGGTCCGGAACCGGATCATCAGCGGCCTCGCGGTCGGCCTGGTCGTCGTCGAGGCCGCGCGCCGGAGCGGGTCGCTCATCACGGCCAAGCTGGCCCTCTCCCAGGACCGGGAGGTCATGGCCGTCCCGGGCAACGTGACCTCGGAGCTGAGCGTCGGGCCGAACGGCCTCATCCGGGACGGGGCCAGGCTCGTCGCCTCGTGGGAGGACGTGGCCGAGGCCCTGCCGTCCCCGTGGCGGGAGAATCTCCTTGCCAGGCGGGACGAGAAAGAGGAGAATATCGAGGCTTCTCTGAGCCGGGACGAGCGCCGGCTCCTGAGCGAGCTCGCCGTCGACGCGGCCACGCCCGTCGACGAGCTGGCCGAGAGGACGGGCCTCGCCGTCCCCGGCCTGCTGGCGCTCCTGCTCGGGCTCGAGCTCAAGGGAGCCGTCGTCCAGCGTCCCGGGAAAGAATTCCAGAGGAGAATGTAAGTGGCGAAATCACTCGTCATCGTCGAATCGCCGGCCAAGGCCAAGACCGTCAACCACTACCTCGGCCACGATTTCGTCGTCAAGGCCTCGATGGGCCACGTCCGCGACCTGCCCAAGAAGGGGCTCGCCGTCGACGTCGACAAGGACTTCGAGCCGACCTACGAGATCATCCCCGACAAGAAGAAGGTCGTCGCCGAGCTCAGGAAGGCGGCCAAGGAGAGCGACCGCGTCGTCCTGGCGGCCGACCCCGACCGCGAGGGCGAGGCCATCTCCTGGCACCTCGGCCAGATCCTCGCCGACGCCAACCCCAACATCTTCCGGGCCACCTTCCACGAGATCACCGAGGAAGGCGTCCGGACGGCCTTCGAGCACCTCGGCCAGATCGACCTCAACCTGCTCGAAGCCCAGCAGACCCGGCGCGTCCTCGACCGGCTCATCGGCTACAAGATCAGCCCCCTCCTGTGGAAGAAGATCGCCCGGGGCCTGACCGCGGGACGCGTCCAGTCCGTGGCCCTGCGGCTCATCGTCGACCGGGAGCTGGAGATCAGGGCTTTCAAGCGGGAGGAGTACTGGACGATCGCGGCCCGGCTCGAGGCCTCGGGCCCGCCGGCGTTCAAGGCCCCCCTGACCAAGATCGACGGCAGGAAGGCCAAGGTCGTCGACGCCGAGCAGGCGGCCATCGTGGTCGAGGAGTGCCGGCGCGCGGCCTTCGTCCTGGACAAGGTCCAGGTCAAGGCCAAGCACAAGCACCCCGCCCCGCCCTACATCACCAGCACGCTTCAGCAGGACGCCTTCCGGCTCCTGCGCTTCCCGGTCAAGAAGACGATGTTCGTGGCCCAGAAGCTCTACGAGGGCATGGCCATCGGCGACGCCGTCGGCCAGACCGGCCTCATCACCTACATGCGCACGGACTCGTTCCGCGTCTCCGAGGCCGCCCAGGCCGCGGCCCGGGCCTACATCGGGCAGAGGTACTCGGCCGCCTACGTGCCGGCCAAGCCCAACGAGTACCGGAGCAAGAAGAAGACCCAGGACGCCCACGAGGCCATCCGGCCCGCCCACCTCGACCTGCCCCCGGACAAGGTCAAGCCGTTCCTCAAGACGGAGGAATACGACCTCTACAAGCTCGTCTGGAACAGGTTCCTCGCCTCGCAGATGGCCGCGGCGGTCATCGAGGAGACGGCCTTCGACGTCTCCGCCGGCCGCCATCTCTTCCAGGTCAAGGGCGAGGTGGTCAAGTTCGACGGCTTCCTGGCCCTCTGGCCGAACGGCAACGGCGACAAGGAGACCCTGCCGAAGGCGGCCGCCGGCGAGACGCTCAAGCTGCTGGAGCTCGAGTCCAAGCAGAAGTTCACCGAGCCGCCCCCCCGCTACACGGAGGGGACGCTGGTCAAGGAGCTCGAGGCCCGGGGCATCGGGAGGCCCAGCACCTACGCGCCGATCATCGCCACGATCCAGAAGCGGACCTACGTCGTCAAGGAGGAGGGCAAGTTCAAGCCCACCGAGGTCGGGATGTACGTCACGGACTTCCTGGTCAAGCACTTCGCCAAGCTCATGGAGTACAAGTTCACCGCCCACATGGAGGAGGAGCTCGACCGCATCTCCGAGGGCGCGCGGAAGGGCCTCGACAGCCTCCGGGAGTATTACGCGCTCCTCGAGACCTACCTCAAGCAGGGGCAGGAGAGCGAGGGGGTCAAGGAGACCGGCATCCCGCTCGACGAGAAGTGCCCGAAGTGCGGCGCGCCGCTCGTCGTCAAGAGCGGCCGCTTCGGCCAGTTCAAGGCCTGCTCCGGCTACCCCGGCTGCAAGTTCCGCGAGAGCCTGGACAAGAAGGAGTCGAAGCCCCTGGACGAGAAGTGCCCGGAGTGCGGCGCCCAGCTGGAGCAGAAGTTCGGCCGCTTCGGCCCCTTCGTCGCCTGCTCGGACTACCCCAAGTGCAAGTACATCAAGAAGGACAAGCCCCTCGACACGGGGATCGGCTGCCCCCTCGGCTGCGGCGGGAAGATCCTGCGCCGCAAGACCCGGCGGGGGAAGTTCTTCTTCGGCTGCAGCCGTTACCCGAAGTGCGCCTTCGCCTCCTGGGACGAGCCCGTCGACCGGGCCTGCCCGCAGTGCGGGGCGAAGATCCTCTACAAGAAGAACCTCATCAAGGGCGAGCCGTACATCCACTGCAGGAACGAGAAGTGCGCGTTCAAGGAGGCGGCGCCCCGGGAGAAGATCTGGGACAAGGCGGCGGAAGGCCAAGCCCCCGGCTGGCCGGGGCCCGAGGCCGCCCGACCCGGCGGAGAGGGGCCCGACGGCACCGATGAACAAGGAAATCGCTGAGTTCCTCGAGTACCTGCGGCACGAAAAGAACGCCTCCCCGCACACCGTGGCCGGGTACGGGCGCGACCTCCGGCAGGTCGAGGCCTACCTGAAGGAGCGGGAGGTCCGCTGGGACAAGGCCGGCAACGTCGTCCTGCGCGGCTTCCTGGCCGAGCTCCACGAGAAGAAGCGCAGGAAGACGACCATCGGCCGCAAGCTCGCCGCCCTGCGCGCCTTCTACGGCTACTGGCTCCGCAGGAAGCGGATCGCCGAGAACCCCGCCGCGATCCTGGCGACGCCGAGGCAGGAGAAGCGCGTGCCCTCGTTCCTGTCCGAGGACGAGGCGGCGGCGCTGCTGGACCTGCCGCGGCCCAAGGGGCCGATCGGCCTGCGCGACCGGGCCATCCTCGAGCTCTTCTACGCCGCGGGCATCCGCGTCTCGGAGCTGGTCGGCGTCGAGGCGGCGGACCTCCATTTCGGCGAGCGCCTCGTCCGGGTCCGGGGCAAGGGCAGGAAGGAGCGCCTCGTCCCGTTCGGCGGCAAGGCCCGCGAGGCCCTCGAAGCCTACGCCCGGGCCAGGCCGGTCCTCGCGGCGAAGGCGGGGACGGCGGCGACGGAGGCCTTCTTCCTGAACGGCCGCGGCGGCCGGCTGACGGCGAGGTCCGTCCAGAGGATGGTCCGCGCGTCCATCCGCCGGACGGCCGTCGCCCGCAGGATCAGCCCCCACTCCCTCCGCCATTCCTTCGCCTCCCACCTCCTCGGCCGCGGCGCGGACCTGCGCGTCATCCAGGAGCTGTTGGGGCACGCCAGCCTGGCCACGACCCAGAAGTACACGCACGTCGACCTCCAGCAGCTGCTCGGGGTCTACAAGAAAAGCCACCCCCGGTCGTAAGCGCGACCTCCTTTCGGCCGCTCCCCGTTTCGGCATGGACGGATGTCGTGCATTCGCCCCGGCCCCGGAAACCTGTTCCGACGGTTTCCCCCGCCTTCGGCGGGCCCCCCTTCCGCGACGGGGCCATGCACGACACCCATCCATGCCCGGGTCGCGGCCGTTCGCGAGGGTTCGTCCATGTCGGTCCAACGCGCCAACCGGCGTTGGCGGGCGGCCTCCGGTTTGTCCACGCGGCTTGACGGAGCGGGGGGCGGCTCTTTCGTAAGCGCAACAAAACAAAGCGGGAGAGGGACGGGGCGAGGTGGCATCGGGATTGCATCAAGGACCGGTGAAAGGAGGTCACACCGATGACCGTACAAAGACACAAGGTTCTGGCGCTCGGACTGGCCGCGCTGATCGTCGCCCTCTCGCTCGCCCCGGCTTTCGCCCAGCCGGCGGCGCAGAAGGCCAAGGTCAACATCAACACGGCCCCGGCCTCGGAGCTCGAGACCCTGCCGCGCATCGGGCCCAAGGTCGCCCAGAGGATCATCGATTTCCGGGCCAAGAACGGGAATTTCAAGAGGGTCGAGGAGATCATGAAGGTCCAGGGGATCGGCGAGAAGGTCTACGAGTCGATCAAGGACCTGATCACGGTGGGCGCCGAGAGCGCCCCGAAGTAGCGCGGGAACCCCCGCCCCTCGCTTCAGGCCTTGGCACCGGCCCTGTCCGGACGCCGTCCGGACGGGGCCTTTTTATTTTTTCCCGACTCCAGGCGGCGGCGGAGCTTGCGGACGGCCCGGCCGCGGTGGCTGACCGCGTTCTTGGCCCGGGGCCCGAGCTCGGCGAAGGTCTTTCCCAGCGGCGGGTAATGGAAGATCGGGTCGTAGCCGAATCCCGACCGCCCTCGCGGCTCGAAGCCGATCCGGCCGCGGACCTCGCCGCGGAATTCGGCGACGACGCGGCCGTTCTCGGCGAGGACCATGACGCAGACGAAGCGGGCCTTCCGCGCCGCGGCGGGGACGGGGCCGAGGAGGCGCAGGACCTTGCGGATGTTCCCGGCGTCGGACGGCCGCGGGGCCGAGAACCGGGCCGAGCGGACCCCGGGCGCGCCGCCGAGGGCGTCGACCTCGAGCCCCGAGTCCTCGGCCAGGGTCAGGCCCGGCCACCGCCGGCTGTAGGCGATCCCCTTGGCCCGGGCGTTCTCGGAGAACGTCCGGCCGGTCTCGCGGGGGGAGGGCCCGGCGGGGACGTCGTCCAGGCCGACGACGCGGAGGCGCAGGCCCTTCAGGGCGCGCCGGATCTCGCGGACCTTGCCGGGGTTCCGGGTCGCCAGGACCAGGCGCCGGTCAGTCAATCTTCAGCTCTTCGATGTCCGCCAGCTCGAGCAGGCCGTGGTTGAACTCCTGCTCCTTCTCCTCGGAGGCCGAGAAGGAGAAGGCCAGGAGGTACGACGGGCCCTCCTGCTTCATGGTCAGGCGCTCGAGCCGGACGCCGTGGTGGAGGGCCAGCTTGCGGAGGCTGGCCAGGATGTAGGGCCGGGCCTTGGCCTTGAGGCGGTAGTGGAACTGGGCCTTGTGGAGATAGGCGCTCTCGATCCGGCCGAACAGGAGCAGGGTCACGATCGTCACGACGGTGAAGATCAGCGCCGGCACGTAGAAGCCGGCCCCGATGACCAGCCCGAGGCCGGCGACGAGCCATAGCGTCGAGGCCGTCGTCAGCCCGGCGATGGTCCCCCGCGCCTGCAGGATGGTCCCGGCGCCGAGGAAGCCGATCCCGGTGATGACGCCGGCGGCCATGCGGACCAGCGTGTCGGGCGCCGCGCCGGCGGGCCGGACGATGAGCGTCGCCAGGGTCATCATCATGGTCGCGCCGACGCAGACCAGGATGTTGGTCCGGAAACCGGCCGGCTTCTGGCTGGCCTCCCGTTCGAGGCCGATGAGCCCGCCCAGGGCGACGGCCAGGACGAGCTTGAGCAGGACTTCGAGGATCTCCATGGGCTCTCCGTCCCCCCCTTTTAGCATCGGAGGGGAAGGTTGTCAATCACGGCCCCGTTCTGATAAAATGACCCGGCTCGACCCATAGGAGGGACATCATGGCCGCTCTCATCAGGAAGGTCCTGGCCCGCGAGATCCTCGACTCCCGCGGCAACCCGACCGTCGAGGTCGAGGTCACGCTCGGCGACGGCTCGTGGGGCCGCGCCGCCGTCCCCTCCGGGGCGTCGACCGGCGTCTACGAGGCCCTCGAGCTCCGCGACGGCGACCCGGGCCGCTATCTCGGCAAGGGCGTCCTCAAGGCGGTCGACCACGTCAACTTCGACATCGCCGAGATCGTCCGGGACCTCGACGCCTTCGACCAGGCCGGCGTCGACAAGGCCATGCTGGCCCTCGACGGGACCGAGTTCAAGTCGAAGCTCGGGGCCAACGCCGTCCTCGGCGTCAGCCTGGCCGTGGCCCGCGCCGCGGCCGCGTCGGCCGGGATGCCGCTCTACCGCTACCTCGGCGGAGCCTCGGCCAACCTTCTCCCCGTGCCGATGTTCAACATCCTCAACGGCGGCGTCCACGCCAACTGGCAGAGCACGGACCTCCAGGAGTTCATGATCGCCCCGGTCGGCGCCCCGAGCTTCCGGGAGGCCCTGCGCTGGGGGGCCGAGACCTACCACGCCCTCAAGAGCGTCCTCAAGTCCGGGGGGATGACCACCGGCGTCGGGGACGAGGGCGGCTTCGCCCCGGCCTTCAAGAAGAACGCCGACGCGGTCGAGACCATTCTCAAGGCCATCGAAAAAGCCGGCTACAGGCCCGGCGAGGACATCGTCCTGGCGATCGACGGGGCCGTGAGCGGCATCTGCGAGGACGGGCTCTACAACCTCAGGACCGAGAACAGGAAGGTCGACGCCGCCGGCATGGTCGAGATGTACCGGGACTGGGTCCGCAAGTACCCTATCCGCGTCATCGAGGACGGCCTGGCCGAGGACGACTGGGAGGGCTGGAAGCTGCTGACCCGGACGCTCGGCGGGGAGATCGAGCTCGTCGGCGACGACCTCTTCGTCACCAACGTCAAGCGCATCGAGAGAGGCATCGCCGAGAACGCGGCCAACGCCGTCCTGATCAAGCTCAACCAGATCGGCACCCTGACCGAGACCGTCGCGGCGATCGAGATGGCCCGCAAGGCCGGCTGGGGGGCCATGGTGTCGCACCGGAGCGGCGAGACGGTCGACAGCTTCATCGCCGACCTGACCGTGGCCATGGGCACGGGGCACCTCAAGACCGGCGCGCCCTGCCGCGGCGAGCGCGTCGAGAAGTACAACCAGCTCGTCCGGATCGAGGAGGAGCTGGGCGCGAACGCCGTCTACGCCGGGAACAAGGCCTTCGTCCGCTAGGCCGGGCCCCCGGTTCCGAGCCCAAAAAACGCTTGACAGGCGCTTTCGGAGCGTGTTAAATGACTTAGTCCATTGACTTAGTCAATTAACAGGGACGGGAGGCGCCATGAGGCTCTCGACCAGGGGAGAATACGCCAGCCGGGCCATGCTGGAGCTGGCCATCCAATACGAATCCGGCCCCCTCCACAGCCGCCAGATCTCCAGGGCCCAGCAGATCCCGCCGAGGTTCCTCGAGCAGATCCTCCTCCTGCTGAAGCGGGCCGGCTACCTCAAGAGCCGCAAAGGCCGGGCGGGCGGCTACGTCCTGGCCAAGCCCCCCGGGGAGATCAACGTGGCCGAGGTCATCCGAGTGATGGACGGCCCCCTGGCCCCCATCGACTGCGTCAGCGTCATGGCCCACGAGCCCTGCCCGATGGAGAAGACCTGCGGGCTGCGCTGGCTGTGGAAGGACGTCCGGGACGCCGTCGCCGAGATCCTCGAGAGAACGACCTTCGCCGACCTCGTCGAAAAGAGCGGCCGGTCCAAGGCTTCCCCCCGATGAAAAGGCCGCTCCTCGCCCTGCTCGCGGCGCTTCTCTGCGGCGCCTTCCCCGCCCGCCCGGCCCATTCCCGTCCCGCCCCGGCCCGGGAGAGCCTGTCCCTGTCGGGCGCCTGGGCCCTCTACCCGCTGGCCGTCCGCTGGCAGGAGGAGTTCCAGAAGACCCGTCCGGGCGTCCGCATCGACGTCCAGGCCGGCGGGGCCGGCAAGGGCATCGCCGACGTCCTGGCCGGCGTCGTCGACATCGGCATGGTCTCCCGCGAGATCCTCCCGATCGAAGCGGCCAAGGGCGCGGTGGCCGTCGCCGTGGCCCGGGACGCCGTCGTCGCGACCGTCAGCCGGAAGAACCCTTTTCTCGCCGACATCCTCCGCCGCGGCCTCACGCGCGAGGCCCTCGCCGGGCTGTGGACGGGCGGAAAGGCCCCCGCCTGGGAGGCCCTCCTCGGCCGGACCGGCCGGACGCCGGTCCACGTCTTCACCCGCTCGGACGCCTGCGGCGCCGCGGAGACCTGGGCCGCCTATCTCGGCGGGCACCAGGAGGACCTGGCCGGGGTCGGCGTCTACGGCGATCCCGGCCTGGCCGAGGCCGTCCGCCGCGACCCGCTCGGGATCGGCTTCAACAACGTCAATTTCGCCTACGACGCCAGGTCGCTGAAGCCCGTCGCCGGGCTCGAGGTCTGCCCCCTCGACCTCGACGGCAGCGGCGCCGTCGACCCGGCGGAGAGGATCTACGCCACCCGCGACGACCTCACCCGGGCCATCGCCGCGGGCCTCTATCCTTCGCCGCCGGCCCGCGACCTCTATTTCGTCGTCAGGGGCCGGCCCGGGAGCCCGCTCCTCGCGGAGTTCCTCGCCTGGGTCCTCGTCGAGGGCCAGCGTTACGTCGCCGAGATGGGCTACATCGCCGTCGGCCCGGACCGGATCGCCGCCGGCCTGGCCGCCGTCCGCGGCGCCGCGGAGAGGAAATGAGGCTCCTCAAGGACGCCCTGGCCCGCCGCGGGATGGGCCTCGTCGCCGCCCTGCCGGGCCTCTTCGTCCTGCTCATCGTCGTCGGCCTCTTCGTCAAGTCCAGGGCCATCCTGGGCGTCGAGCCGCTGTCGCGGCTCCTCTTCTCGTCGGCCTGGCATCCGCTCAAGGGCGAGTTCGGCCTCCTGCCGTTCATCGCGGGGACGGTCTGGGTGACCGTGACGGCCCTCGTCCTGGCCGTGCCGGTCTCGATCCTGGCGGCCATCTACCTTTCCGAGTACGCCCCGCCCTGGATCCGCGAGGCCGCCAAGCCCGTGGTCGACCTCCTCGCCGGCCTGCCCTCCGTCGTCTACGGCGTCTGGGGCGTCATCCTGGTCGTGCCCTTCGTCGGCAACGTCCTCGCTCCACTCGCGGGCGTCTATTCCTCGGGCTACAGAGTCCTGGCCGGCGTCATCGTCCTGGCAGTCATGACCTTCCCGACCATCATCCACGTG
>CAZFBC010000061.1:0-344 GCA_964517245.1 uncultured Eubacteriales bacterium
CAAGACCCTGGCCCACCTGCTCAAGTACGACTCGGTCCTCGGCACGTTCAAGGAGGACGTCCGGGCCGACGGGGACGCCATCGCGGTCAACGGCCGAAAGGTCCGCGTCCTGGCCCAGAAGGAGATCGCCGGGCTCCCCTGGAAGGACCTGGGCGTCTCCGTCGTCATCGAGTCGACCGGCCGGTTCACCAAGCGGCCCGACGTCATCCAGCACGTCGAGAAGGGCGGCGCCGACAAGGTCATCGTCTCCGCGCCGGCCACCGACCCCGACGTCACCCTGGTCCTGGGCGTCAACGAGAAGGCCTACGACCGCATGCGGCAGTATCTCGAGGAATATCGCGAGA
>CAZFBC010000061.1:354-5801 GCA_964517245.1 uncultured Eubacteriales bacterium
CCGGTCCTTGCGCCGGGAATCATGCACCTTTCGGAGAAGGCCTACGACCGGGCCAGGCACCACGTCATCTCCAACGCCTCGTGCACGACCAACTGCCTGGCCCCGGTCGTCAAGGTCCTCAACGAGTCCTTCGGCGTCGACAAGGGCCTCATGACGACCATCCACTCCTACACGAACGACCAGAAGATCCTCGACGCGCCCCACAAGGACCTGCGCCGGGCCCGGGCCGCGGCCGTCTCCCAGATCCCGACGACGACCGGCGCGGCCAAGGCCGTCGGCCTGGTCATGCCCGAGATGAAGGGCCGGATCGACGGCTTCGCCGTCCGCGTCCCGACCCCCAACGTCTCCCTCGTCGACTTCGTCGCCGTCCTGAAGAAGGCCGCCTCGGCCGACGAGATCAACGCGGCCTTCCAGGCCGCCGCGGCCGGCCCGCTCCAGGGCATCCTCGGCGTCACCGACGAGCCCCTCGTGTCGGTGGACTTCATGGGCGACCGCCGCTCGAGCATCGTCGACCTGCTCTCGACCAAGGTCATGGACGGCACGCTGGCCAAGGTCATCGCCTGGTACGACAACGAGTGGGGCTACTCGTGCCGTCTCGTCGACCTGGCCAAGTTCGTCGTCCGGTGAGGCGCCCGTGAACTTCGTCACCGACCTCGACGTCAAGGGCAAGCGCGTCTTCCTGCGCGTCGATTTCAACGTCCCGCTCGACGACGCCGGCGCCATCCGCGACGACACCCGGATCCGGGCCTGCCTGCCCACGATCGCCTGGCTCCTCGAGCACGGGGCCCGGCTGGTCATCGCCTCCCACCTCGGGCGGCCCAAGGGCAAGCCCGACCCGAAGATGAGCCTCCGCCCGGCCGCGGAGAGGCTGGCCGCGCTCATCCCTCAGAGAGTGGTCATGGCCCCCGACGTCGTCGGGGACGAGGTCCGGGCCCTCAAGGAGAGTCTCGGCGAGGGCGAGGCGCTCGTCCTCGAGAACGTCCGCTACTACCGCGAGGAGGAGCGGAACGACGCCGACTTCGCCGCCAAGCTCGCCGAGGGGATCGACGTCTTCGTCAACGACGCCTTCGGCTCGAGCCACCGGGCCCACGCCTCGGTCGTCGGCATCGCCGGCCTCGTGCCGGTCAAGGCCGCCGGCCACCTGATGAAGAAGGAGGTCGACTACCTGAAGAAGGCGGTCCACACGCCCGTCAAGCCCTACGTCGCCATCCTCGGCGGGGCCAAGGTCTCCGACAAGATCGAGATCATCGAAAGCCTGCTCGGCAAGGCCGACCAGATCCTGATCGGCGGGGCCATGGCCTACACCTTCCTGAAGGCGCAGGGCCTCGGCGTCGGTACGTCGCTCGTCGAGGAGGACCAGAGCGAGGTCGCCCTGGTCATCCTGGAGAAGGCCCGGACGAACGACGTCAGCTTCCATCTCCCCCAGGACCACGTCCTGGCCTACGCGGCCGTGGCCGGGTCGGAGACCCGGGTCGTGGAGTCGCTGCCCTTCCCCGAGGACATGATGGGCGTCGACATCGGCCCCAAGACGGTCACCGCCTACGCGGCGGTCGTCGCCGAGGCCAGGACGATCTTCTGGAACGGCCCCATGGGCATCTTCGAGATCGAGGAGTTCTCCCACGGGACGATGGGTGTCGCCCGGGCCGTCGCCGACTCGCCGGCCGTCTCCATCGTCGGAGGCGGGGATTCGGTCGCGGCGGTCAAGAAGGCCGGCGTCAAGGACCGGATCAGCCACCTCTCGACCGGAGGCGGGGCCTCGCTCGAATACGTCGCCTACGAGACCCTGCCGGGCATCACCGCCCTGGAGCAATAGATGGCCGGACACGCGCGGGTCCCGTTCGTCGCTGGCAACTGGAAGATGAACCTGACGCTCGCCGAGGCCGGGGACCTGGCCCGCCGGGTGGCCGCGGCCGGGCCGGAGCTCCGCCCCTGCGAGCTCGTCCTCATGCCCCCGTTCACGTCCCTCGGGGCGGTCGGCGCGGCCCTGGCCGGGTCGGACGTCGCCCTGGGCGCCCAGGACCTCTTCTGGGAGGACGCGGGAGCCTTCACCGGCGAGGTCTCCGGGCCCATGCTCAGGGACGCCGGCTGCGCCTACGTCCTGGTCGGCCATTCCGAGAGGCGCCTGCATTTCGGGGAGACCGACGAGACCGTCGGCCGCAGGGCCCGGGCCGCTTTGAAGTCCGGCCTCCGCCCCGTCGTCTGCGTCGGGGAGGTCCTCGAGGAGCGGGAGGGCGGGCGGACCATGGCCAGGATCGACGACCAGATCGCCCGGGGCCTCGGCGCCCTGTCCCGGGACGAGATCGAGAGGCTCGTCTGGGCTTACGAGCCCGTCTGGGCCATCGGCACGGGCCGGACGGCCTCCCCCGCCCAGGCCGGGGAGGTCCACGCCCACATCCGGAGGCGGATCGAAGAAGGCTATGGAAAAGCGACCGCCTCCTGTGCTATAATCCTCTACGGCGGTTCCGTCAAACCGGCCAATTCTTATCCGCTGTTCAAGGAAGAGAACATCGACGGATTCTTGGTCGGAGGCGCGTCCCTCGAGGCCGAAGGCTTCATCGGCATCGCGAGGGAGGCCCTTCGGGCCTACAGGGAAGAGAAGTGAGCGCTTTAATCATCGTCCTGCACATCATCGTTTGCCTGATCCTGATCTTCGCCGTCCTGCTGCAGTCGGGCAAGGCGGCGGACCTGGCCGGGGCCTTCGGCGGCGGCGGCAGCCAGACCGCCTTCGGCGCCCGCGGCTCCGCCAGCCTGCTGTCCAAGCTGACGACCGGGGCGGCCATCCTCTTCATGCTGACATCCCTCGGGCTGTGGATCCTGTCAGGCCGCGAGGGCTCGTCGGTCGTCGGCGGCGAGAAGGCGCCGGCCCCGGTCGCCGAAACGACGGCCCAGCCTCCGGCGGCGACGCCGGACGGCAAGACGGCCGCCCCGCCCGCCGCCGTCACCGAACAGGCGCCGGAAACCCAGAAGCCGCCCGCCGAGAGCGGGACGGCCGAGAAGAAATAGCCCTTTTGCCGAAGTGGTGGAATTGGCAGACACGCTAGCTTGAGGGGTTAGTTCCCGTTGAGGGAGTGGGGGTTCGAGTCCCCCCTTCGGCATTCCCCGAATTCTCCGACAGGCCGCGTTGCCGGACTACGTTCGGCTGGCCACCCAGAGAGCGAAGCTGCTCTCGTCCATGGCCCCGGCCGTGCGGCCGCGCTCGGCCCTCTTGTGGACGACGACGAACGTCGGCACGCCCTGGACGCCGAACTCCCGGGCCAGCTCCTGGAATCGCTCCACGTTGATCTTGATCACGACGATCTCTCCGGCCCGGCGCGCGGCCAGGCGCTCGAGGATGGGGGCCATCATGTGGCACGGCGCGCAGGTCGACGAGTAGAAGTCGGCCAGCACGGGGAGGCTCGAGTTCTGGAACAGGCCGGCGATGCCCTCCAGGCCGGGCTCGAGGATCTCCCCCGGCTCCGGCAGCCGCGACTTGCACCGGCCGCAGACCACGGTCCTGCCCCGGGCCTCGAGGGGGAAGTTGTTCGTCGTACCGCACGTCCCGCAGCTGACCTTGACCTTCTCGGCATCCATGGCCCCTCCTCAATTCCCGCCGTTCATGTCTTTCGCTCCGGCCGCGTCCCGAGAAGCAGCTTTCCCCGCTTCGCGGCCGGGAAGCGCTCGATGGCGTAGCGGACGGTCGTCCGGGGGATGTCCGGGCCGCGCTCGAGCAGGAACCGTTCCAGCCGCCCCGGGTCGGTCTTGCCGGCCTCCCGGAGGAGCCAGCCGTTGGCCTTGCGGACGAGGTCGTCGTCGACCGGGAAAAGCGACGCGGAGATCTCGTAGATGTCGTCGAGGAAGCGGCCCTTCCGGGCCGGCCGGATGAACGAGACGAGGGCGGCCCGCTTGACCCAGCGGCTCGGGTGAAAAGCCCAGGCCCTGATCTTCCCGACGTAGGTTGGATAGCGCTCGAGGAAGGCGGCCATGGCGTCGGTGCAGAAGACGTCGACCGAGGCCCAGTTGGCGAGGCGCCCGGCGGCGAGCCAGCCCTTGACCTTGGAGAAGAAGGCCGGCGGGTAGGACCTCTTGAACCGGGCCAGGACGAGGCCCC
Source organism: uncultured Eubacteriales bacterium (assembly GCA_964517245.1). Classification (GTDB taxonomy): domain Bacteria; phylum Acidobacteriota; class Aminicenantia; order Aminicenantales; family Saccharicenantaceae; genus RBG-16-66-30. The sequence continues at coordinate 4,442 of CAZFBC010000061.1, forward strand.
CGATCCCCTTGGCCTCCAGCTCGGCGTCGGCGAAGAGGATGTCGCAGAGCTCGACGGCCTCGGCGTAGCTCCAGGTGTCCTTGACCCGTCCGTAGAGCTCGGCGCCCAGGGCCCGCACGTCGGCCGACGCGACGCCGTAGCACCTGACCGTCTCTTTGAAGTACCGCTCCGCGCCACGGGCCTTGACCGGGTCGGCCTTGGCCGCGAGGGCCGCCCGCGCTTGCCGGGCGATCGCCGCGGGTTCCGGTCTTCTCGTCGCCATGTTCCGATTCTACCAATTCGGCTACCCGGAACTCAAGCCGCCCGACGGGCACGTCGCGGGGGGACGTGGACCGCAGGTACGTGTCCCCCATCCCCCCATTCGTTCATATGAGGCGGGAGAGGATGTCGTTGGAGACGAGGAGCCTGTCGGCCGGGATGCGCAGCCGCGTCCCTTCGCGGACCAGCAGGCCCTCGGCGGCGAGCTCGGCGGTCTCCCGGCCCCGACGCTCCAGGACGTCGACGCCCGTCCTCCGGGCGATGTCCTCCGCGTCCACTCCCTCGACGAGCCTGAGGCCGAAGACCAGCGCCTCCAGGGCCGAGGCTTCCGGATCGAGCTCGACGGTCTCCGCGCGGGCGTCCCCGCCGCGGCCGAGGGCCTCCGACCATTCCTCGAGCGAGGCCAGGTTCGTCCAGCGCCGGCCGCCGACGCGCGAGGAGGCCGAGGGGCCGAGGCCGACGAAGGGCTCGTGGCGCCAGTACTTGAGGTTGTGGCGGCAATCCCGGCCCGGCCGGGCGAAGTTCGAGATCTCGTAGCGGCGCAGGCCGGCCGCCTCGAGGGCTCCGGCCGCCCGGAGGAAGCCGTCGATCGCGGCGTCCTCGTCGACCGGCCGGCGGGCCAGGACCTCGGCGAACGGCAGGCCCTCGACGTTCTCCAGCAGGTAGAGGGAGACGTGGTCGGGCCCGATCTCGCGGAGGGCCGCGAGCGAGCGGTCGAGGGCCCCGGGCGTCTCCCCGGGGATGCCGGTCATGAGGTCGACCGCGAGCGCCTCGAAGCCGGCCTGGCGGGCCTCCAGGCAGAAACGCAATCCTTCCCCCGCCGTGTGGGCCCGCCCGAGCGCGCGCAGGACGTCGTCGTCGAACGACTGGGCCCCGACGCTCAATCGGGTGATCCCCGCCTCGCGCCAATCCCGGAGCCGGTCCGTCGCCGCCGCGGCGGGGTTCGCTTCGAGGGTGAATTCGGCCGGCTCGAGCGGGAAACGGGCCAGCGCCAGGTCGCGGACCCGGGCGACGTCGTCCGGGCCGAGAAGCGACGGTGTCCCGCCGCCGACGTACAGGGTGTCGAACCGGAGACCGCCCGCCGCGGCCGAGACCGCGGCCG
>CAZFBC010000061.1:5901-12425 GCA_964517245.1 uncultured Eubacteriales bacterium
CCGCGGCCGAGACCGCGGCCGCTTCCCTATCAAGGCCCTCCCGCCAGGCTCTAAGCCCGGCCTCGCTCGGCGGGACGCTGTAGAAGTGGCAATACGGGCACTTGGAGGCGCAGAACGGGACGTGGACGTAGAGGCCGCCTCGCTCCCGCCGCTCCACCGCGCGGCCTCAGCCCTTGTCCTCGTACCCGACGGCCGCGTAGTAGATGGCCCGGTCGAAGAACACGAGGACGCGGTGCTGGAGGTCCATGGCCTGGTAGAGGTCCAGGGCGGAGTCGAGCAGGCCCGCCGCCTGGATCTTGGCCCACAGCAGCCGCCGGATGTGGCAGAGCGACAGGACGATCTCGGAGAACGGGAAGCCCTCGCGCCGCCGCTGGCGGCCCAGGGCGGTCCAGTAGCCCCGCACCTCCTCCTTGGTCGTCTCGTGCGAGATCCACTTCCCGAGCTGGCTGTAGACCCGGTAGGCCCGCTTGTAGATCTCCTTCTGGTCGAACCCCTGGTAGCTGGGCATCCGCGGGTCGCGGCGGATGTCCTCGACGTAGCCCGTCGTCAGCTCCTCGGCGTTGCGCTCGATGAGGTCGACCAGCCGTCGCGAGGCGGCGGTCTCGAAAAAGAGGTCCTCGCCGGATTCCAACAAATTTCCCCTCCCTTTGGCCTGATGATAATCGCGGGGGGGGGCGATTGTCAATAAAAAAAGGCCCTGCTCCCGGGAGCGGGGCCTTGCCGGAAATGGTCAGCGGGCTGGGACCGGGCCTATTTTTTCATCGGGCAGCTCGCGCGGGCGCCGGCCTCGGCGGCCGCCTTTTTCATCTCCTTCATCATGGCCAGGTGCTCCGCCAGATGGTCCTGGACGGCCTTGACGGTCTCGGCGTTCTTGGAGATGACCTTGAGAACGGCCCCGTCCTTGGTCTTCTCGACGGCGATCTCGACGTCATCGCCGAGAAGCGGGCAGTTCGACCCGCAGGCCATGCCTGTAGCCATGCCCATGCCCTTTCCGCACATATGGGACATTTGGGCCATGTGCCCCATCCGTCCGGCCCCCATCTCCCCGCGGGCCATCATCGGGCAGCCGGTCATCCGGGCCGTTCCTTCGGCGGCCGGGGCCTGTCCCGCGTGCGCACAGCACATGCCCTCCGGCTGAGCCGGTGCGGCGGCCGGGTCGCCGGCCTTCTGCTGGGCCGCGAAGCCGATGGCCAGGGTAGCGGTCAAAACGGCCACGAGAGCGATCGGTCTGAAACTTCTTTTCATGCTGACCTCCTTTATTTAATAAAGTATATCGGAATAGTCGGGTCAATGCAAGTCCCGGGCCTCCGGGGGCGCGAAAGGCGCCGGGCAACGGGGATCAGCGTCGGCCGCCGGCCGCATAGGCCTCGTAGGCCCGCGCGACCCGGCCGGAGACGGCGTCCCCCGAATGGACGAGGACGCCGACGCGCTGGACGATCGACTCGCCCCTTTTCAGCGTGAACGGCTTGCCGCTCAGCTCGTCGGGACGGCGCGGTCCGAAGGTGCCGTACTCGCGGGTCAGCCAGCGGTGCTCCCGGCCGTCGGGCAACTGGAACACGGCGACGCCTTCCGTAACCCCGTCCACGGTGTTCGAACAGTCGATCCAGAGGGCCGGCTTCATGTTCGTGGCGTCCTGGCCCGAGGCGCCCGTGTCGGAGACGATCCGGCCGCCTTTCTCTCCGCTGAAGGCCGGGTCGAGCCTCAGATACGGCCAGGCGTAGTGGACGTCGTCGCTCGTGAAGCGGACGTCGCCGTGGGCCGCGACGAGGGTCCAGGTCAGGTCGAGGAGATACTCCCCTCCCCCCAGGCTGCGGACGGCGAGACGGCGGCGCTCGTCGAGGACCGGGCGGCCCTCCGACTCCCAGGCGAGCTCCGCTTCGACCACGGCCCGGTCCCCGGCGGCCTCGAGCCGCGGGAAGGAGACGAGCCGGACGCGGTCGCGGAAGGGCGGGCCGAAGTCGCCGTTCCCCAGGGGGACGCCGCTCGTCAGGGCGTTGTAGAAGCTGGCCTCCCTCGCCTCCCCTTCACCCTCCCGCTCGAGGCGGACCGTGTCGGCGAACCAGAACGAGCGGTGGTGGGGATAGGGCTCGGTCTTCCGGACGAGCAGGTTCCGGCCGGAGGGGCTCCGCAAGGGCCAGTAGTGGGGCAGGTCGAGGTCCGGTCCGTATTGGAAGACGAGCGCTTCCCGGCCGCCGACGAGGACCGTGAGCCGGCCGGCGCCCTCGTCTTGGGCCAGCGAAACGGCGGGCGGGGCGGCCCTGCAGGCGGCGAGCGCGAGGCCGGCCGCGCAGAGCGCGAGAAGGGCCGGGCGCATCCTCAGACGGTCCATGGCTTGCGGTGCGGGTAGTCGAGCCGCCGGTTGGCCTCGTCGTCGCCGACGAACCGCTCGGCGGCCGGGTCCCAGGCGAGCCTGCGGCCGAGCTTCATGGCGATGTGGGTCATGACGCAGATCGTGTTGGAGCGGTGGCCCACCTCGACCGGCGCCGCGGGGGCCTTGCGGCTCCGCACGGCCTCGAGGAAGTTCCGCATGTGGTTGCCGCTCTGGACCAGCTTGACCTGGCCCTGGCCGGGCTTCCAGCGGAGGATCTCGGGGTCGGAGGCCTTGATGGCCCCGCGCTGGACGAAGACCCAGCCGTCGTCGCCCTCGAACCTGACCCCGGCCGGGTCGCCGGTCTCCATGATCAGGCGCACGCCGTCGGCGTAGGCCGCCTCGGCCTTGAACTTCGTGTGGACGTCGAACAGGCCGCGGTCGGGGAACTCGGCCGAGGCCTCGATGCTGACCGGGCCGGAGAGGTCCGAGCCGTGGCCCCACTGGGCGATGTCCATCATGTGCGAGCCCCACCCGGTGACCATGCCCAGGCAGTAGGGCTCGATCTGGAGCCAGCCGGGCCGCTCGTAGCTCGTCTGGGGGTGGACGCGGTCCTCGGCGAAGGGCGCCGGGGCGGTCGGGCCCGTCCAGGCGTCGTAGTCGAGGTTGGGCGGCACGGGCGCCGGGCGCGGGTCGCCGCTGCCCTGGTCCTCGGGCAGCCAGACCCGGATCGTGCGGAGCCGGCCGATGCGGCCGTTGCGGACGAGTTCGCAGGCCAGGAGGAAGTGGACGGAGGAGCGCTGCTGCGAGCCGACCTGGAGGACGCGCCCGTTCCTCTCGACGGCGGAGACGAGCTTGCGGCCCTCGGCGATGGAGTAGGTCAGCGGCTTCTCCAGGTAGATGTCCTTGCCGGCCTCGGCCGCGGCGACGGCGTGGGCCGCGTGCCAGAAGTCGGGCGTGACGATGAGCACGCCGTCGATGTCCCGGCGCGCCAGCAGCTCCCGGAAGTCGCGGTAGGCGGCGACGCTCTTCGAGGCGTCCTTGCCGGTCTCGAGGGTGTAGATCTTCTCGGCCAGCCACTGGGCGTCCTCGAGCCGGTGCGAGTCGACGTCGCAGACCGCCGTGACCCTGGCCCCGGCGTCGAGACCGCGGTAGATGAGCTCCTGCATGTCGCCCTGGCCCTGGCGGCCGACGCCGATGCAGCCGAACTGGACGACGTCGCTCGGGGCGGGCCGGGCGAAGACGGACGACGGGACGATGGCCGGCGCGACGGCCGTCGCGGCCGCGGCCTTGATGAAGCTCCTGCGGTCCATGGGCACCTCCCTTTTCAACGGATGAGCGAAAGGATCTTGACGGCGGCGCCGGCGGCCACGACCAGGACGGCCAGGAGGAGCAGGACGTTCCAGACGGCCCCCTTGAGGCCCCGGTTGACCTCGCCGCCGAGGTAGCTGCGCTTGTTCTGGAGCACGAAGAAGCCGATGTACGCGATGGGCATCATGACCAGCGCGGTCGACGAGGCCAGGACGGGCAGCCAGAACGGCACGGGATAGAACGCGCCGACGATGCCGACGTTGGCGGTCATGGTCGCCGCCTTGTAGCGCCATCCCCGCGGCTCGAAGCCCAGCATCTCGCTGAGGACGAAGCCGCAGATGACCATCTCGATGGTCAGGGTCGTGAAGCACATCCCCAGGACGCCCAGCGAGAAGATCACCCGGCCGGCGGCGATCCCGGCCACGGGGGCCAGGGCGTGGGCGGCGTCGACCGCCTCGCGGACCCGGATGCCTTGGACGTGGAGCGTGTTGGCGCAGGCGACGACGACCAGGCTGGTGGCGACGACGAACGGCGCGAACATCGAGACGCCGAGGTCGAAGTTCTTGAGCCCCCGGTGCTCCCTCCCCCAGCCCCGGGCGAGAAGCGTGTAGGGGTAGAGGAAGGTCATGTTGACGCCCACGGCCGCGCCGAGCGCGCCGAGGACGATGGTCAGCCCCTCGCGGTCGCGCGGGACGTGGAAGCCGAAGAAGCCGCGGACGAGGGCCTTGAAGTCGACGCCCGTCTTGACGACGACGACGAGGAACGAGAGCGCCATGAGGAGGACGAGGGTCTTGAGGACGCGCTCGAAGAGACGGACGGAGCGGCGGCTCCCCCGCCCGTAGCTCCAGCAGAGCGCCGTGGCCCCGGCGAGCAGGGCCAGGGCGATGGGCGCCCGCGGCGCCGCGAGTCCGGCCACGTCGAGAATGTCCCGGCTGACGGCGACGGCCAGGGCGTACTGGGGGAACTGCCAGATGACCGAGGCCACGAGCACGACGGCCCCCCAGGAGACGGCCAGGGCGGGGTGGAGCTCCTTGCGGAAGGCGTCGTACGGCCGGGCCTGGGTCACGAGCGCCTGGTGGCCGATGGCCGCGAACACGACGACGCCGAGGAACATGGCCACGGGCTGGACCCAAAGCAATTGGTAGCCGAAGACCGCCCCGGCGTAGATGGCCGACCCGGCCGAGCCCGCGCCGAGCGTCAGCGCGCTCTGGACCCAGCCGGGCCCGGAGAGCGACCAGTAACCGCGCCACCGCCGTAGGAACGCGGGCCGGGCGTCGATCTCCCTCAGCCGGGCCTTCTCGCGCTCCAGGGCCTCGGAGTCGCGCGCCTGGACCATGGGCAGGCCCCGGCGCAGGCGGCCCGCGTCCCCGTTGTCCGCCAAATCCCCTCCCCTATCTCTTCGGGCCGGGGGCCTTGGCCGGCCCCACCGCCTCGAGCCCGGCCACGGGACGGAGGAGGCCGCACATGCCGAGCGTCGGCTCCCCTGACGGCACGTGGAGGACCGGGACCGGACCGTCCGCGGTCATCTCGGGCAGGCTCTCGACGCGCCTGGCGAAGCGCTCGCCCCAGGCCACGGGGCCGGTCTCGACGGCCTCGGCGAAGCGCCCGCGCAGGGCCGCGGCGGCCCCGGCGTGGACGCCGACGAACCGTCGGAGCTCCCGGAAATAGGCCTTCCTGTCCTTCGCCCAGAGCTCGAGGAGCCCGGCGTAGGCCCGCACGGCCGCGTCCCGGCGGTCGAGGGCCCCCTCGAGGCCCCCGGATTTGGCCAGGCCCGTGAGCCGGGCGAACTCGGCGGGGTCCTCGTCGACGGCCCGGCCGAAATAAATGCGGGCGTCCCCCCGCTCGGCCAGCCCGGCGTTGCCCATGACCACGAGCAGGACGAGGCGCTCCGTGCCGACCAGACGGTGCACGACGCCCGGCGGGAACTGGACGTAGCGCCCCGGCGAGAGCTCGACCTCCCGGAACCCGGATTCGAGGTCGTGGAGCTCGACCCTCCCCCGCCCGCTCACGACGTAGTAGCCCTCGTCGGTCACGGCGTGGACGTGCGGCGAGCCGGACATGAGTCCGTCCGGCGCCGGGCGCTGGTCGTAGACCGTGAGGTGCGTCAGGCCGATGCCGCCGATGAGGTCGTCGGCCCGCGCCGCGGGCGGTCCGGCGGCCATCAGCGCGAAGGCTCCGAGAGCGACGATCGCCGGGGTGAACGCGTCCGACCGGAACATGGGGCCCTCCTCACACGCACCCCTCCCTTTTATCAAAAGCCGCGGGAAATGCCAACATGAGCGTGGGGGTAGAGAGCGGGGCCAGTACCCCCGGTACGTGTCCCCGGATCGATCGGAGGGTCAGAGCGAGCCGATAAAAGGCAGCGGGAAGAAGGCCTCGACGGTCGCCCCCTTGGGCCTTGCGGTCTTGGCCTTGAGCTGCTGGACCTTCTTGCGGACGGCGGCCACCTCGGGCAGCGCCGGATCGGCCAGGCCCCAGGCCTTGGCCAGCTTCAGGTACTGTCCGAGCGCCGCGTCGAGGTCGCCCTTGGCCTCGTAGAGCGCGGCCAGCCGCAGGCGGCTGAACGGGTGGACGATGGCCTTTTCGCGGATCGAGGCGTCGGCCGACACCAGCCGCTCGTACTCCTTGATGGCCTTGTCCGTCGCGCCCTTCTTCTGCATGGCCCGGGCGACGAAATCCGCCGTGAAGGGCAGGTTCTTGTGCCGGGCCGTCGTCTCGTAGGCGAGGTTGATCTCGAGCCGCGGTTCTTCGCCGAAGACCGCGACGGCTTCGTCGCAGGCCCCCTCGGCCAAGAGGACCTCTCGCTTCAGCTGGTTCACGGCCATCGCCTTGTAGCTTTTCTCCTTCTCCCCGACCGAGTCGGAAAGCGCCGCGATGCCGTCGAGCTTGGCCTTCGCCGCGGCGA
>CAZFBC010000062.1:0-12307 GCA_964517245.1 uncultured Eubacteriales bacterium
CGGAACGAGCCGCGGACGGCCGAGGTCACCGTGATCGACTTGGGCTTCTTCGCCCCGCGCATGGACATGCACATGTGCTCGGCCTCGATCACGACCATGACGCCCAGGGGCTTCAGGTGGGCGTCGAGCAGGTCGGCGATCTGTTTCGTCAACCGCTCCTGCACCTGGAGCCGCCGGGACAGGGCCTCCACCACCCGGGCGATCTTGCTCAGGCCGACGATGCGCCCGGATTTCGGAATGTAGGCCACGTGGGCCACTCCCGCGAAGGGGAGAAGGTGATGCTCGCACATGGAGTAGAGGGGGATGTTCTTGATGAGGACCATCTCGTCGTGCTTCTCGTCCTCGATGACCCGGAGGTTGCGGGTCGCCTCGGCCTCGCTGCCGCCCAGGATCTCGGCCAGCATCCGGGCCACGCGCCGCGGCGTCGCCCGGATGCCCGGGCGGCGGGGGTCCTCGCCCACGCCCGCGAGGACGAGGGCCACGCCCTTCTCGATCTTCCGGATGTCCATGGTCCTCTCCCGCGCCGCGTCCGGCTATCTCTTCCTGTTCCCGGCCTTCGCGGCGTACGCGCTGACGGCCCGGTGCGCGATCTCCTTGAGCGGGCGCTTCGTCCGGCGGGCCGCTTCACGGAGGTCGTCGTACTCCGGCTGGACGTTGACGGTCCGGCCGCCGAGCTTGGCGATCTTGACGCCGACCTTCTCTCCGCCGACGCGGACCGCCGCGAACTCGCGGTCGAGGACGCGGCGGCCGACGGGGTAGAAACGGACGCCGATCGAGGTCGTCTCCCGGAATACGGATCCGACGAGAGCGTCCATCTTGTCGCTCGTCGTGAGGAGCGAGAGCTTCGTCCCCAGCCGGCCCTTCTTCATGACCACGGGGGAGAGGGTGGCGTCGAGGGCTCCCTCCTCTATGGCCCGTTCGACGAAATGGGCCAGGAGCTGGGGGCTGGCGTCGTCGATGGTCGCTTCGACGACGTGGACGCTCCGGGCCTGGTCGAAGCTCCGGGCCTCCCCGCAGAAGGCCCGCAGGACGTTGGGCAGGCCCGGGAGCTCTCGCTCCCCGGCGCCGCGGCCGATCCGCTCGTAGACGAGCTCGGGGAGCCTGACAAAGGACTTGGCCAGCGCGGCGACAATGGCCGCGCCGGTCGGAGTGACCAGCTCGGCCTCGGCCCAGGCCGAGTAGACCGGCGCCCCCCGCAGGAGCTCGGCCACGGCGGGCGGGGGGACGGCCAGGCGGCCGTGGGAGGTCTCGACCCAGCCCGAGCCGACGTTGAGCGGGGAGCAGTAGAGGTCGGCCACGCCCAGCTCCTCGAGGAGGAACGACGTCCCGACGATGTCGACGAGAGCGTCGTCGGCGCCGGCCTCGTGCAGGTGCGCCTCCTTGAATCGGCGGCCGTGGACCTTGGCCTCGGCCTCGAAGAGCCGCCTGAAGACGGCCACGGCCCGGTCCTTGACGGCCGGGGCGAACCGGCTCCTGGCGACGAGGCGCTCGACGTCGGCGAAGGTCCGGCCCTCGCCGTCGCCCCCATCGATCTCGACGTCCACCTTGAGGGCGGCGAATCCTCCCCGGCGGACCCGTCGGACGGCGATGTCCACGGGCAGGCGAAGCCCGGCCATCCTGTCCCTGAAGAGGGCGGGGTCCACGCCCAGGTCGATCAGGGCGCCGAGGCACATGTCCCCGCTAACTCCCGAGGAGGCATCGAGATAGACGTACTTCATGGTCATCCTAGGATATCCATTTCCCCCGAAAAATGCAAAAGGGGGAAGGCGTCCCCCGTCACGACCGCGCGCTCATCAGGAGCCGGTCGAGCCGGGGCAGGATCTCGCCGGCCTTCCCGGGGAAGAAATAATCGGCCTGCGCGGTGAGGGGGGTCGGTTCGATGTTGATCTCGATGATCCTGGCCCCGGCCCGGGCCGCGGCGGCGGGGAGGGAGGCGGCGGGTTGGACGACGGCCGAGGTGCCGACGACGAGCATGGCCTGGCAGGCGCCGCTCAGGCCGAAGGCCCGGTCGAGGACGGCCGGGTCGAGGGCTTCCCCGAACCAGACGACGTGGGGCCGGAGGAGGGCGCCGCATTCCGGGCAGACGGGAGGCAGGCGCGGTAGAGGCGTTTCCCTCGTCTCCACGACAGTCCCCTCGCGCGTGCAGCGGAGCTTCCAGATGCTGCCGTGGAGCTCCACGACGGCCCGGGAGCCGGCCTTGGCGTGGAGACCGTCGACGTTCTGGGTGACGACCGCGAAATCGTCGAACAGCCCCTCCCAGCCGGCCAGGACCCGGTGACCGGCGTTGGGCTCGGCAGGCGCGATCAGGCCGCGCCGCCAGTCGTACCATTCCCAGACCAAGGCCGGGTCGCGCTCGAACGCCTCGGGCGTGGCCAGGGACTCGGCCCGGTAGGTCTTCCAGAGCCCGTCCCGGCCCCGGAACGTCGGCACGCCCGACTCCGCGGAGATGCCCGCTCCGGTGAGGACGACGACGCGCCGGACGGCGGCCAGCCATTCCGCCGCTTCGTCGATCGCGCGCTTCGGCATGGGCCCTCCCTTCCGGTCCGGAGGATATCGTTTTCCCCGCGAAAAAGCAAAGACGCGGCGGGCCGGCCGCTTGACGCGGACTCGCCGAAAAAGGTATATCAGGGCGAGGAGACGTCATGGCCGGAACGAAGACCAGCGAAACCGCGCTCGCCTCGATCGGCATCCTGGGCGGGACCGGGCTCTACGAGATCGACGGGATCGAGGACACGCGCGAAGTGCGCCTCCGGACGCCCTTCGGGAACCCGTCGGACCCCTACGTCATCGGCTCGCTGGAAGGCCGGCGGGTGGCCTTCCTGGCCCGCCACGGCCGGGGCCACAGGTTGCTTCCGGCCGAGGTCAACTACCGGGCCAACATCTTCGGGTTCAAGAAGCTGGGCGTCGAGAGGATCATATCGGTCAACTCGGTCGGCTCCCTGCGCGAGGAGATCCGGCCCCGGGACCTCGTCCTGCCCGACCAGTTCTTCGACCGGACGCGGCGGCCGAACACCTTCTTCGGCGGCGGCATCGTGGCCCATGTCAGCCTGGGCCGGCCCGTCTGCCCGGAGCTCGTCCGGGCCCTCTACGACGCGGCCGCGGGCCTGGGGCTGAGGGTCTACCGGGGCGGGTCCTACATGTGCATCGACGGCCCGGCCTTCTCGACCAAGGCCGAATCGCTGGCTTACAAGTCCTGGGGGGCGGACATCATCGGCATGACGGCCGCCACCGAAGCCCGGCTCTGCCGCGAGGCCGAGATCTGCTACGCGACGCTGAGCCTGGCCACGGACTACGACGTCTGGCACGAGACCGAGGAGCCGGTGACGGTCGAGCTCGTCCTCCAGAACCTGGCCCACAACACCGCCAACGCCAAGGCCGTCCTCAAGAAGGCCCTGCCGGCGCTCGGCGCGGACGGTACGCCGGGCTGCGACTGCGGCTCGGCGCTCAAGAACGCTATCGTCACCGCCCCGGCCGCCATCCCTGCCGCGACGCGCCGGAAGCTGGGACTCCTCGTCGACAAGTACCTGACCTGAGACCGGGGGAGCATCCATGAGCCTCGTCATCGTCGGTTCGGTCGCCTTCGACACCATCCGGACGCCCTGGGGCGACCGGGAGAGGATCGTCGGCGGCTCGGGGAGCTATTGCTCGCTCGCCGCGAGCTACTTCACCAAGCCCCGGATCGTCGGCGTCGTCGGCCGGGACTTCCCGCGGACGACGCTGGCCCTGCTCAAGGCGAGGGGCGTCGACCTGGCCGGGCTCAGGGTCAAGGCCGGCAAGACCTTCCACTGGGAGGGGCGGTACGAGGACGATCCCAACCGGCGGACGACCCTGCGGACCGACCTCAACGTCTTCGCCGATTTCCGGCCGGAGGTCCCCGAGGCCTACCGAAGCTCGCGCATCGTCTACCTGGCCAACCTCAACCCGGAGCACCACGACTTCATCCTGGGCCAGTTCCGCAAGCCCGCCCTGGTCGCCATGGACACCATCCGGCTCTGGATCGACACGAAGCGGGAGGCCCTGCTCCGGGAGCTCGCCCGCGTCGACATCTTCTTCGCCAACGACGAGGAGGCCCGCCTGATCACCGGCGAGATGAACCTCATCAGCGCCGGCAAGGCCCTCGTCCGGCTGGGGCCTTCGCTGGTCCTTCTGAAGAAGGGGGAGCACGGGGCCCTCGTCTTCGGCCGGGACTTCGTCTTCGGCGTCCTGGCCCACCCCTGCGAGCACGTCATCGACCCGACCGGGGCCGGCGACAGTTTCGCCGGAGGCTTCCTGGGCTACCTCGACCGGGCGCCCGGCCTGGCCGGGAAGGACATCCGCCGGGCCGCCGTCTACGGCAGCGTCCTGGCCTCGTTCGCCATCGAGGATTTCGGGATCGGCCGGTTCCTGACGCTCGGGCGCGACCTCGTCGAAGCCCGGTTCCGGCAGTTCCGCAAGCTGACCACGTTCTGAAAAGCGACGGTCCCCCGGCCGCGCGGGGGTTGAGGAGGATCGAAATGGCCGATCTCAAGGTCCCCATGGAGCCTTTCCGCATCAAGGTCGTGGAGCCCCTTCGCCGGACGACGCGGCGGGAGCGCGACGCCCTGCTCGAGCAGTCGGGATTCAACGTCTTCGGCGTCCCGGCCGAGAAGGTCATGATCGACCTCCTGACCGACTCCGGCACCGCGGCCATGAGCGACGACCAGTGGGCCGGACTGATGTCCGGCGACGAGTCCTACGCCGGCTGCCGGAACTTCTTCCACCTCGAGGAGGCCGTCCGGTCGGTCTTCGGCTTCAGCCACGTCGTCCCGACCCACCAGGGGCGGGCGGCCGAGAGGGTCCTCTTCGGGGCCATGCTCAAGAAGGGCGACAGCGTCCCGAGCAACATCCACTTCGACACGACCCGGGCCAACATCGAGGTCCTGGGGGCCCGGGCCGAGGACCTGGCCGCCGCCCCGGCCTACGACCCCGACTCCGACGAGCCGTTCAAGGGCGACATGGACGTCGCCAGGCTCAGGAAACTCATCGACAGGCGGGGCGTCGAGAGGGTGCCGCTGGTCATGATGACGGTGACGAACAACAGCGGCGGCGGCCAGCCCGTGTCCCTGAAGAACATCAAGGAGACGAGCGAGGTCTGCGCCCGCCACGACATCCCGTTCTTCTTCGACGCCTGCCGCTTCGCCGAGAACGCCTGGTTCATCAAGAAGCGGGAGAAGGGCTACGCCAAGAAGAGCGTCCTCGAGATCGCCCAGGAGATGTTCTCCTACGCCGACGGGGCGACCATGAGCGGCAAGAAGGACGCCCTGGTCAACATCGGCGGCTTCGTCACCCTCGACGACGACGCCCTGGCCGAGAAGGTCAAGAACCTCCTCATCATCAGCGAGGGCTTCCCGACCTACGGCGGCCTGGCCGGCCGAGACCTCGAGGCCATGGCCCGGGGCCTGAAGGAGGCGCTCGACGAGGACTACCTCGAGCACCGGACGGCCCAGGTGGCCTACCTCGGCGGGCTCCTCGACCAGGCCGGCGTGCCCGTCCTCAAGCCCTTCGGGGGCCACGCCGTCTACGTCCTGGCCGACCGGTTCCTGCCCCACATCCGGCGCTCCCAGTATCCCGGCTGGGCCCTGACCGTCGCGCTCTACCGGGAGTTCGGCATCCGGGCCGTCGAGATCGGCGGGGTCATGTTCGGGCGCAAGACCGGCAAGGGCAAGGAGGAGATCTACCCCGAGCTGGAGATGGTGAGGCTGGCCATCCCGCGCCGCGTCTACACGGCCTCGCACCTGCGCTACGTCGCCGAATCGCTGATCGAGCTCCACGGGAACCGGGACAAGGTGAGGGGGCTGCGCATCGTCCGCGAGTCGCCGTTCCTGCGGCACTTCACCGCCCGGCTCGAGGAAGTCTAGATCTTCAGGCGGTCGGGGGCCTCGCAGCGGAGGTCGATGCTGCCGATGCCGGCGTCGATGTCGATCTCGATCGATACGGGGCTCGAGCCGTAAGCCTCGTTGACCCAGGCGCCGGCCTGCTTGGTCATCCCGTGGGCGTCGACCGAGCCCAGCCCGCCGTCGACCCTGACCCGGACGCCGACCTCGGAGGGCAGGCGCAGCCGGCCGCTGCCGACGCCGCCGTCGATCTTGACCCGGAAGCTCTCCTTGTGCGGGCCACGGAGGTCGAGGAGGACCTCGCCGACGCCCATGTCGATGTCGAGGCGCCTCAGGTCGAGGCTCCTGAGGTCGATGTCGCTGCGGCCGGCCCCGAGGTCGATGTCGAGCTCGAGAGGCACGCCCCCGCCGAGACGGAGCTCCCAGACGTTGCGGATCCGGCCGAGCGGAAGGCCCGTGCGCCGGGCGTGGCGAACGCTGAGGATGCCCCGGTCCTCGAAGCGGCGGTACTCGACCTCGGGCCGGAGGCGGTCCCGGTTGTACTCGAACGAGCCTTCGAGCAGGGCTTCCTGCTCGGCGCCGACGACCCGGAGCTCGCCGGCGCCCATGGCCAGGGCGACCTCGGCGCGAGAGGCGCCTTCGAGGGCCACGGTCCGCGTCTCGCTGGTGACGTCGCCCGGCTCGTCGCAGCCCGCGGCCAGGGCCGCCAGGGCCAGGATCAGGATCCCCCATCTGTTTCGCGTCGATGACATGTCAAGGCCTCCCTGGGACTCGGAATGACGGACTCTCCCCGATATACGGAACGGCCGGGCCCAAGGTTCCCCGGCCTCAGGGCGTCCGGACCTTTTTCGCCGGCATGTCCCGGCCGCCCTGGTGCAGGACCAGGCCGGTCGCCCGGCCCGACGCGTCGAGGACGAAATCGACCTGGGCGTCGACCACCTTGAGGAAGAACCGGGTCTCCGACTCGGGGAAGAGCTCGACTTCGGGCTGGCCCGTGGCCTGGGAGATGAGCTTGTCGCCCCGCCGCAGGACGGTGAGGACGAACCCCGGGGCCAGCTCGTAATCGCCGGCCAGGCGGTCGAAGAGCGCGGGATCGACGGCGATCTCCTTCCTCGTCGCCGGCACGGGTTTGGCCGTCCTGGCGAAGACCTGGGCCGGGCCGATCCGCGACTCGATGCGGAGCGTCGTCACCCGGCCGGAGGCGTTCTTGACGGCCAGGAACCGGGCCGGATTGCCGGCGGTGAAGAATTCCGTCGGCGAGGCCGCCAGGAGCTCGTTCTTCGCGCCGCCCTGCCTCTGGGCGTAGAGCTTGCCGCCGTCGCGGCTGACCGTGAAGGTCTGCCTCTCCTCGTTCTCGTAGACGCCGGCGAGCGCGTCGAGGTCCGCCTCGGGGATACTGACGGCCTTGCGCTCGGGCTCGGGCAATCCGAGGGCGAGCCGGGCGATCTTGACCGCCCTCGGCTCGGGGTCGCGGCCGGCGGCGGCGCTGTTGGTCAGGATGGCCAGGAAGAGGCCGTCCTCGGGGAAGGTCATCTCGTAGGAGGTGAAGCCGTTGATCCCGCCGCCGTGCTCGACCGAGCGGTGTCCGGCGAAGTCTCCGAGGAACCAACCGTATCCGTAGCCGCTCGACTCGCCGTTCGCGAGCTTGTAAGGGGTGAAGGCCTTGTCGAGCCATTCCTTCCTGACGACCTTGCCCGAGAAGACGGCCTCGCTCCACAGGGCCAGGTCGTCGACCGTCGAGAGGAGCGAGCCGGCGGCGTAGGGCTGGGTCATGCTGAGGTAGGGCGCGTTGACGAAGCCGCCCTTGCCCATCTGGTAGCCGGGGATGCGGCGGGGGATGACGCGCTCGGTGCTGCCGTAATAGGACTGTTTCATGCCCAGCGGCTTGAAGATGGCCTCGTCGACGAAGGCCTCGTAGGACTTGCCTGAGACCTTCTCGACGATCGCGCCGAGGAGGATGTATCCCGAGTTGTTGTAGGCCCAGCTCGCGCCGGGCTCGAACTGCATGGGTTGGTCCTTGAACAGATCGATGAGCTCTTTCAAGGTCATGTCCTTCCGCCACAGGGGCAGCCACTCCGGCATGTCGGTGTAGCTCTGGATGCCGGAGGTGTGGGTCAGGAGGTGCTCGACCGTGATCTTCCGCCCCTGGGCCGGATAATCGGGTAGGAACTTGGTGATCTCGTCCCGGAGCCCGAGCTTGCCCTGCTCGGCCAGCATGAGGATGGCGACCGCCGTGAACTGCTTGGTGATCGAGCCGAGGCGGAAGACCATGTCGGGCGCGACCGGGACGTTGAGCTCGAGGTCGGCCAGGCCGTAGCCCTTGCGGAAAAGGGTCCGGCCGTCCTTCCGTACGATGACGGCCGCGCCGGGCTGGCCCGGCTTATAGGTCTCGGCCATGACGGCGTCGATCTTCGCGGCCAGGGCGTCGTCGGCGCCTCGCGCGGGGAGCGGGCCGAGGGCGAGCAGGGCCAGGACGGCCAGCACGGGACAGGCGGCGTATCTTCTGATCAAGGGCGGACCTCCTTCACGAGCGTTCTAATTCATACTTTATATCAGGACGCGGGACGGCGTCCAAATGTTCCGCGTTGACCGCCGGGCCGTGAATCTGATTTAATGGAAGGCATGAAAAGCCTCAGGATCATCGCTGTCGCCGTCCTCGCCGGCGGCGCCATGCTCGCCTTCGGGCTGCCGGAGGGACGGGCGCCGCTCAGCCTGGTCAGGATCTCCAAGTACGCCGATCAGTCCGTGAGCGTCCTGACCCGATACCAGATCGACGTCCGCCAGGAGCTCGCGACCTGCTACCTGGCCCTGGCCGACCGGGGCGACCTGGGCGTCCTGCGCCGGCAGGGGATGCCGGTCCGGGTCCTGCTGAGGAACGCCAAGGGCCGGGAGGTCCTGATCGTCAAAACCGCGTCTCTCGAGGACTTCGAGGCCCTGAGCGCCGCCGGCACGGCCGTCGCCGTGGACCCGGGCACGGCGGTCTTCTGGACCGACGCCGGGAGCGCGGCCGAAGCCGTTCCCCCGGGCCTGCCGCGCAAGGCCCTGCCGATACGGTCCATCGCGCGCTTCCTCGAGGCCCCTCCGGCCGCTTCCCCCGAGACCGTGCCGACCGCGGCCCAGAACCCCCTCGTCGAGACCATGGTCTCGCTCGTCTCCGGCGCGAACCTGAGCGCGAACGTCCAGAGCCTCCAGGACTTCGTCACCCGCTACGCTTCGACGACCAACTGCGCCGCGAGCGGCGACTACCTTTTCGCCGCCCTGTCGGCCCTCGGCCTCGACGACGTCCACTTCGAGCCCTTCACCTTCGCGACGACCTACACCTCCCGCAACGTCGTCGCCGAGAAGACCGGCGAGACCTACCCCGACGACATCTTCATCATCTGCGGCCACTACGACTCGACCTCCCCCCACCCCCTGATCGCGGCCCCGGGCGCCGACGACAACGCCAGCGGCACGGCGGCCGTCCTCGAAGCGGCCCGGATCGTAGCCGCGTTCCCGTTCGACTTCACCGTCCGCTTCGTCGCCTTCTCGGCCGAGGAGTGGGGTCTCTACGGCAGCCGGGCCTACGCCACGGCCGCCCGGGAGGCGGGGGAGCGCATCCTCGGCGTCGTCAACCTGGACATGATCGCCTACGCCGACGCCGCGCCGGAGGACCTGGAGATCATCGTCAATCCGGCCTCGGCCTGGCTGGCCGACCTCTTCCTCGGGGCCGCGGCCGGCTACGGGGTCCTCGGGGCGACCAAGAAGGTCGACGCAACGATCATCTACTCCGACCACTCGCCGTTCTGGGACAACGGCTATCCGGCCCTCCTGGCCATCGAGGACCACCCTCTGACCAATCCCTACTACCACCAGGAGACCGACACGCTCGAAACGCTCGACCTCGAGTTCTTCACGGCGGCCACCCGGGCCTCCCTGGGCCTGGTCGCGGAGCTGGCCCAGCCCATCCGCGAAGGATATCCCCTGACCCCGGTCGGCCTGGCCGCCTCGTCGGCCGCCTACAGCTCGCTCTTCAGCTCCCTGAAGACGGTCGACCTGACCTGGCCGGCCCAGGCCGACGCCGTCGCCTACAACCTCTACCGGACGACCGTCTCCCACCTCAACTATGTGAAGATCAACGACGCCCCCCTGACGGAGACGGGCTTCACCGACCCCGACGTCGACACGGACCGGTCCTACTATTACTCGCTCACGTCGATCGGAGCGACCGGCCTCGAGAGCAACCGCTCCAAGGAGGCCTTCGTGTCCCCCGATTACTCCTGGTCCGCGTCGGCCTCCGCGCTCCCCGACCCGATCTTCCCAAGCCTCCTCGCCGTCCCCTGGAGGCTGCGGTGAGAGCCCGGCGGCTGGCCGTCGGGATCGCGGTCCTGGCCCTGGGACTGGCGGCGGCCGCGCCGGCCCAGGAGCTTTCGGTCGCCGTCTCGGGGGGAACCTTCAGTCCCGGGGGAACGGCCTACCGGGACGTCTATGGAGCGGGCTCGGCGATCGCCGGGGACCTCGTGTTCAAGCTCCGGGGGCCGTTCGGCATCGCCACCGGCTTCACCCGCGTCGCCGACGAGGGCCTGGCCGTGCCGCTCGACGGGGGCGACGAGGAGTATCCGCTGGAATTCTCGCGGACGACCGTCCCGGTCGTCCTCTTCTACCAGTTCGACATCGGGAAGATCGACATCCGCCTGGGGGCGGGCGTGGGCATCCACAGCTTCGAGGAGACCTGGACGACCGTCGACATCGCCTACAAGGATCACAAGGTCTCGACCCGGTTCGCGCTCGATGTCGCCGTCGAGGTCCTCTCCAGGGTGTCCGTGTTCGGCTCCGCGCGATACGACTCCATCCGCACGGGCGTGAGGTCGCCGCTGGCCGTCGACGTCAACCTGGGCGGCGTTCTGATCCTGGGCGGGCTGTCTTTCAGGATCATCTGAGGCCGGGCAACACCCGTCGAAAGGAAGGACCCATGGACGATAGCAGGAACCAGAGCCGCAGGGATTTTCTCAAAATGGGAGCGGCGGCCGGATTGGGCGCGGCCGCGGCCGGGCTCGGCTTCGGGTCCGGCAGCGGCGCCGCGGCGGCCGGCGAGGGCCGGACCCAGTTCCGGGCCCCGGCGCTGACGACCGTCAGGGTCGGCTTCGTCGGCGTCGGCGGGATGGGGTCGGCCCACGTCCAGAACTTCCTGAGGATCGACGGCGTCGAGGTCAAGGCCATCTGCGACGTCGTGCCGGCCAAGGTCGAGCGGGCCCGGAAATGGGTCGTCGAGGCCGGGCAGCCCGAGCCCCGGGGCTACGCCGATGGGCCGCGCGACTTCCTCCGGATGTGCGAGTCGGAGGACCTCGACCTCGTCTTCACGGCGACGCCGTGGGAATGGCACGTGCCGGTCTGCCTGGCGGCCATGCGCAACGGCAAGCACGCCGCGACCGAGGTGCCGGCGGCCATGACGGTCGACGACTGCTGGGCCCTCGTCGAGGCGGCCGAGAAGCACGGCCGGCACTGCCAGATGATGGAGAACTGCTGCTACGACAGGATCGAGCTCATGACCCTCAACCTCGTCCGCAAGGGCGTCCTGGGCGAGGTCCTGCACGCCGAGGCCGGATACCTGCACGACCTCCGCGGCGTCAAGTTCTCGAGCGAGGGCGAGGGCCTGTGGCGGCGGGCCTGGTCCGAGAGGCTCAACGGCAACCTCTACCCGACGCACGGCCTGGGCCCCGTGGCCCAGTGCATGAACGTCAACCGCGGCGACGCCTTCGACTACCTCGTCTCGATGAGCTCGCCGGCCCGGGGCCTCCACGAGTACGCCGTGGCGACGTTCGGCGCCGATTCGCCCCAGGCCCGGGAGCGCTACGCCCTCGGCGACGTCAACACCAGCCTGATCAAGACCAAGCTCGGCCGGACGATCATCCTCATCCACGACACCAACCTGCCCCGGCCCTACACCCGGATCAACCTGGTCCAGGGGACGCGCGGGCTGGCCCACAAGTGGCCCGACCGCGTCTATGTCGAGGGCCTGGCCGAGAAGCCTCACCAGTGGGACGACTTCGAGCGGCTGGCCGCCGAGTTCGAGCACCCGCTCTGGAAGGCCATCGCCGCGAAAGGCGAGGGGAGGGGCCACGGCGGCATGGACTACATCGAGGACTACCGGCTCGTGCAGTCCCTTCTCAGGGGCGAGCCGCTCGACCAGGACGTCTACGACGCCGCGGCCTGGAGCGCCGTCGTCGGGGCCAGCGTCAAGAGCGTCGCCGCCAAGGGCCGCCCGGTCGACATCCCCGACTTCACCCGGGGCCGGTGGAAGACCAATCCGCCTCTCGGCATCGTCGAAGGCTAAGCGAGATTATAAGAACCGTACTCTCGCCTTTGGGAAACGCTCTCTTTTAAAAGGCTATTCTCCCGATTCCGGGAAGTGCCTCTCTCAGGCTTGGCTCGGGATATGCCTCTTGCTCCCCGGCCCCCCGGGAACCAGTCGTCCG
>CAZFBC010000063.1:0-3381 GCA_964517245.1 uncultured Eubacteriales bacterium
GGCGGCGTTGCTCGAGCGAAAGGTCGAGTTCCTCGAGGGGCTCGCGGCCGAGCGAAGAGTCGCGGCGAGGGTCGTGGCCGATCTCGTGTCGGCCCTGCCCGGCCGGGTCCGGCTGACCGAGATCTCTTACGGAGGCGTCGAGGTGGCGGTCAAGGGCGTCGCCCCGACCAATAACCTGCTCGCCGACTATCTCGCCCGGCTCGCGGGAAGCGCCGCCCTGAGCGACGTCATGCTGCGGTCGTCCTCGCAGAAAAGCGCGCGCAGCGGCGACTACCAGGAGTTCGCGCTCCAGGCCGTTGTCAGGCCCCCGGACGGCGGCGCCGGCCCGGATTCCGGCGAGACGGCCGCCCGCCTGGCGGAGCTCGAAAGGCTCGTGGGTGGGCGCGGGGGGCCCGGCGAGATCCTGCGCGAGCTCCAAATGCTCGCCCTCGGGTCGGGGCTCCAGATGACCCGGTTCGCTCCGGGCAACGAGCTCGCCGGGGAGTTCTACGCCGAATGGCCGGTCACGATCGAGGTCGCGGGCAGCCTGGACGGGGTCGGCCGGTATCTCGACGATCTGGCCGGTCTCTCGCGCCTCTGGGTCGTCGAGAAGCTCTCCCTCAAGGCCGCCTCTCCCCAGGACGCCCGCTCGCCGTTGCGGGCGACCGTCTCCGCCCGCGCCTACCTGCCGCGCTGACGCCGGGATTCTAGAAAACCGGTTCGACCTCGACGCCGCGGGCGCGCAGGGCCCTGGCCAGCCGCGCCGCCTGGGTCTCGAAGAACGAGTCGGTCAGGGCCTCGAGCAGGCCGTGGCGCGCGTAGAAGGCCCGGACCGCCGGCACATAGTTCATCCGGTCGATGAGGACCCTGTCCGCGGCGCCGGCGAGCCGCGCGGCCAGGCGCTCGGGGTTCCCCGGCAGGAGCGGCCCGGCGAAGGCGAAGGTCCGCACGCCGGCGGCCTTGAATTCCCTCAGGACCTCGACCCGCTCCCGGACCGGCGAGGCCCGCCTCTCGAACAGCGCGGCCACGGTCTCGTCGTCGGTGGCGACCGTGAACCCGACCCGGACGTCGGGGATGCGGCGGATGACGTCGAGGTCGCGCCGCACCCGGGCCGACTTCGTCTGGATCTCGACCGGGAAGTCGCGCCCGGCCAGCGCCTCGAGCGAGCGCCTCGTCAGGGCGTATTTCTCCTCGAGCGGCTGGTACGGGTCGCAGACCGAGGCGAACCAGATCGTCCCCCGCCGGGCCTTGGCGATCTGCCGGGCCAGCAGGGCCGGCGCGTTGACCTTGACGTCGACGAACTCCCCCCACGGCTCGCTGTGGCCGCTGTAGCGCCTCATGAACAGGGCCGCGTAGCAGTAGACGCAGCCGACCTCGCAGCCGGTGTAGGGATTGACGCAGTAGTCGTGGATCTTCGAGGCGTTGAGGATGGACTTGGCCTCGATCTCGCGGACGACGGGCGCCATGCCCCCATTATAGGCCAAGCCGGCGGCGGGCGCGCCCGCCTCGCCTGTGATAGAATGCGGGCCGGAAGGAGATCGGGCCATGACGCTCCGGTCCCGTCAAGGGATGGCCGCGGCGCTCCTCGCCGCGCTCCTGGCGGCTCCCGGCCTCGCCGCGCCGGTCCGCCCCTTTCCCTACGAGCTGACGAAGCGCGACCGCTGGCTCCTGCCGGCGGGCGCGGGCCTCTTCGCTCTCGGCGGCGCGCTATATGCCCGGAGCACGCCGATCACGCTCGGCGAGATCGAGGCCCTCGACAGAGACGACGTCAACGCCGTCGACCGCTGCGCGACCTACAACTGGTCGCCCGGCTGGGCCGACGCGAGCGATATCTCCCGAGCCGCGCTCCTCGGCTCGAGCGTCCTCATCGCGGCCACCCCCGGGCTCGCCCGCGGCCGGTGGTCCGAGACCCTGACCCTGGCGGCCATGGCCGCCGAGACCTTCCTCGCCGTCGGAGGCGTCACCGGCCTGGCCAAGGCGGCCGTCCGGCGGGAGCGCCCCTATCTCTACAACACGGACCTCGGCGTCGAGGAGCGTCTTGCGGCCGGTGACGATCCCCGCGGCTCCTTCATCTCGGGGCACGCTTCGGCGGCCTTCGCGGCGGCAGCCTTCGTCTCGAGAGTGGCCACCGACATGTACGGGCCTTCGCCCGGCACGAAGCTCGTCTGGGCCGCCAGCCTGTCCCTGGCGGCGCTGACGACCTGCGCCCGGGTCGAGGCCGGTCTGCACTTTCCCACCGACGCCGTCGCCGGCGCGGCCGTGGGCTTCGCGATCGGCTGTCTGGTCCCGGCGCTGCACCGGAGAGGGCGGAGCGATCGCCTGACCGTCGCCGTCGGCCCGGGCTTCGTGGGCGTAGGCCTGAAGTTCTGAAGATCGCCGACGTGCCGTTCGGCCGGGGCGCGTCGAGGCTCAGCGGACAGCCGCTCCGAAGGCGGGGTTAGGCGCTTCGGGCCCCTTTGGCGCCGACGAGGAAGAGGAGGCCCGCGACCAGCGGCGGCAGGGCGATCACGATCAGCATGCCGGCGGGACCGCCCACGCCGAGGAAGGCGCCGGCCACCAGCATGGCGATCAGGATCGAGGCGATGCCGGCGACGCGCGGCGGGCGCCAGGCGGCATAGATCGCCCCCGAGCAGGCGAGAACGACCACGACGACGGCCAGGATCCCCTTGAGGCTTTCGCCGGCGGGAACGTCGGCCTTCCGGCCTCCAGCGATCGTAGAGCCGACGACGAAGAACATCCACCACCCGGCCCACAGGACCAGGATCACCCGGGCGGACACGCGCGCGAGCCTTGCGGATCTTTCTGTCACGGCACCCTCCTCGTCCTCACACTAGGTCCGGGCCCCGCCGTTGTCAAGCGCTTCCGGGTCGCGGACCGTCAACGGCCCGAGAGGGCGACGCGGATCCAGCGTATCTCGCCGGCCCGCCCGGGCCCGACCTCGACCACGAGGGGAGGCCCGGCGCCGTCCGTCTTTTCCATCTCGACGAAGAGCGTCTGCGGCGCGAGGTCGTAGTTCGACTTCGAGTTGTAGTCGACGATCGTCCCGACGGTCCAGCCCACGACGAACCCCGTGACGGCGGACCAGAAAGCCTGGGGCGCGTACCCCCACTCCTCGGCGGGCTCGGTCACCAGGCTCAGAGCCATTGTCCCGGGGATCGCCAGGGCGACGGCCCCGGCGGGCCCCCACCAGAAGCTCGTCAGGATCGTCTCGCCCAGCGTCGGCCTTTGCCGGGTTATCCGGACCTCGGCGGGTCGATAGCCCTCCGCCTCGAAGCGGACGACGTGATCGGCCCGCCGCGCGAGCCTCAGGCGGACGGGCGTCTCGCCGACGGCTTCGCCGTCCACGAGGACCTTGATGCCGGCCGGCCGGCTCGTCGCCGGGATGGTCTGCGTCCGCCCGCG
>CAZFBC010000063.1:3481-12271 GCA_964517245.1 uncultured Eubacteriales bacterium
GATGTTCCTTGACAGGGCCGGGGCTTCATTGAAGAATGTCCCCGAACGCCACTCCGTCGAACGAGGAGGGAAAATGAGACGCTTCGTCATCGCGGCCGTGGGGATCATCCTCCTGGCCGGCCCGGCGGCCTACGGACAGGTCGCGCCCGCGCCGGTCCGGAAGCTCGAGAAGCCGCCGACGCTCGCGGTCGTGGAGCCGGCGAGCATCAAGCTCAACAAGAGCGAGGTCTGGGCCTTCGTTCCGCGGATGGTCGCGCAGCCCGAATACCGGCTCGTGGCGACGGTACTGCCGGAGAACGCCACCAACAAAAAGGTCCTGTGGGAGTCGAGCGACCGGAGCGTCGCCACCGTGGACGCCAACGGGTACGTTTGGCCCCAGGGCGTCGGCACGGCCGTCCTCAAGGCCGTCACCCAGGTCAAGGGGCTTTCGGCCGAGTGCCGGGTCGTCGTCGAGGAGAGGAACAAGTACTCCGGCAACACCATCAGCAACCTGCTGAACAGGGGCAGCATGGCCCGCCAGGGCAGCTGGATCTACTTCAGCGATCCGGGCCGGGGCGGGCGCCTTTCCAAGATGAAGATCGAGGGCGGCGGGATCGTGCCGCTCTGCGACGACGCCGTCTCCTTCATCAACGTCTGGCGCGACACGGTCTATTACGTCAATAACTCCGACGGAAGGAAGCTCTATTCCATCGACATCTACGGCGAGAACAGGAAGTGGCTCAACGACTCCAACCCTGTCTACGGCGCCCAGTATTACGGCGGGAAGATCCTCTACAGCTCCTCGGGCCCGAACAACCTCGTCAACCTCTACACCATCGAGCCGGACGGCACCGACCGCCGGATCGTCGACTGGCCCGGACTGGGGAACGTGTCGTTCTTCTACCGGGTCGCGGATTCCGTCCTCTACGCCTTCCTCGGCCGCAAAGAGGGGGGACAAGCCGGGGCGGGCCTCATCCTCCACCGGCCCCTGGAGCGCGCCTCCGCGGCGACCGAGGTGTTCGGCGGGGAGCACATGGGCTTCACCGCGCGCGTCCACAACGTGGACCCCCAGCCCGGGATAGGCGAGATCTTCTACATCACCACGGCGGGGGAGATCCGGCGCATCACGGGCTTCAACGATCCCAAGCGGAAGAAAAACGAGCTTCTCGTCGCCCCGCGTCCGCGGGTCAGGAGCATCAGCGTCGACGGGATGTGGGTCTACTACGCCAACGACGCCGGGGTGCACAAGATCCGCTGGGACGGGCGGGAGAACCAGATGTTGGCCAGGACCCCCGCGAACACGGTCGCCGTGATCTACCCGGTGGCCCTGGGCGACAAGCCCGAGGAGACCTGGGTCTTTTACCGGGTCTTCCCCCAGAAAGAGGGGATGGGCGGGACGCATATTTACAAAGTGAGAGGCAACGGCCTGGACAACAGCCAGGTCCGCTGACGGCGATGAACCGCCGCGACCTGCTCAAGACCCTCGGCGCGGCCGCCGGGGCCGCGGCCTCCTGCCGGCTCGTCCGGGCCCAGGAGGGCCAACCGCATCCCCTCGGCCAGCCGCCCTCCTTCGCCTGGCGCAAGCCCGCCCGGCCGGTCACCGCGGCCATCATGGGCGCCGGCGGCCGGGGCCGCGTCTACGCCGCCTACGCCCGGGCCTTCCCCGACGAGCTGAGCATCGTCGGCGTCGCCGAGCCCATCCCTTACCGCAACGACTACCTGGCCGGCCTCCACGGCATCCCCGCCGAGCGCCGCTGGGACACCTGGGAGCGGGCCTTCGAGGTCCCCAAGTTCTGCGACGCGATCATCATCACCACCCCCGACCACCTCCACTACGGGCCGGCCATGGCCGCGCTCGACAGGGGCTATCATCTTCTCCTGGAGAAGGCCATCGCCCAGTCGTGGGAGCAGTGCCGCGACATCCTGGCCCTGGCCCGCCGCAAGGGCGCCGTCGTCGGCATCTGCCACGTGCTCCGCTACACGCCCTACTTCCGGATGATGAAGCACGTCCTGGCCTCGGGGCGCGTCGGCGAGGTCGTCTCCATCCAGCACCTCGAGCCGGTCGAGCACATCCACATGACGCATTCGTTCGTCCGCGGCAACTGGCGCAACAGCCGCGAGTCGAATCCCATGCTCCTCTCGAAGAGCTGCCACGACCTCGACCTCCTGCACTGGATGGCGGGAAAGCCGTGCACCAAGGCCCAGTCCTTCGGCTCGCTGAGGCTCTTCCGCCGCGAGATGGCCCCGCCCGGGGCCACGGCCCGCTGCGCCGACGGCTGCCCGGCCGAGCCGCGCTGCCCCTTCTCGGCGCTCGAGATCTACCTGCGCCGCAAGAGCTGGCTCGGCCACAAGGACACCCCGGGCGACGACGACGCCTCGATCGCCGAGTGGCTCGGCCGCACGAACTACGGCCGGTGCGTCTACCGCTCCGACAATGACGTCGTCGACCACCAGACCGTCAACCTCGAGTTCGGCGACGTCACGGCGGCCTTCTCGATGGAAGCGCTCACCTCCTACGGCGGGCGCCGGACCCGGATCACGGGGACGCGCGGCGACCTGGTCGGCGACGAGAGCCGGCTCGACGTCTACGACTTCCACGAGAGGAAGCGCTACGAGTGGACCGTGCGCGACCACGGCCGCGTCGACTCGGGCCACGGCGGCGGCGACAACGGCCTCGTCCGCGACTGGGTCCAGGCCGTCTCGCGCGGCGACGAGGGGCTGCTGGCGACGACGCTCGAGGCCTCCATGGAGAGCCACCTCATCGGCTTCACGGCCGAGGCCAGCCGCCTCGAGGGCGGCGTCCTCAAGACGATCGATCGGCCGGCCCCGGGGGGCCGCGCCGGATGACCGGCCTCGAGCGCGTCCGGGCCGCCCTGCGCGGCGAGAGGCCCGACCGCGTCCCGGTCATGCTCCACAACTTCATGATGGCCGCCCGCGAGGCCGGCTTCACCATGCGCCGGTTCCGCGAGGACCCGGAGGCCATCGCCGAGAGCTTCGCCCGGGCGGTCGAGACCTACGGCTACGACGGCGTCCTCGTCGACGTCGACACGGCGACGCTGGCCGAGGCCCTCGGGGTCGCGGTCGACCACCCCGAGGACCAGCCGGCGCGCTGGGCCGGGCCCGCGATCGGGAGCCTCGCCGCCGCCCGCGACCTCCCGCCCGCCGACGTCGGCGCCCACCCGCGCGTCCGGGTCTGGCTCGAGGCGGTGCGCCTGCTCAAGGCCCGATTCGGCGACGAGGTCTTCGTCCGCGGCAACTGCGACCAGGCGGCCTTCTCGCTGGCCTCGATGGTCCGCGGCCCCGAGGCCTGGATGATGGACCTCGTCGACGAGGGGAGCCGCGAGGACGCCCACGCCCTCCTCGCCCACTGCGCCGCGGCGACCGCCTCCTTCATCCGGCTCATGGCCGCGACCGGGGCCGACATGGTCTCGAACGGCGACAGCCCGGCCGGCCCGGACCTCGTCTCGCCGGCCTTCTACCGCGCCTTCGCCCAGCCCTATGAACGGATGCTCGTCGACGAGGCCCACGCCCTGGGCCTGCCCTACGCCCTGCACATCTGCGGCGACACGACGCGCATCCTCGGGGCGATGCTCGAGACCGGGGCCGACGCCCTGGAGCTCGATTACAAGACGGACGCCGCGGCGGCCCGCGACGCCATGCGGGGGAGGGCGACTTTCATCGGCAACATCGACCCGAGCGGCGTCCTGGCCCTCGGGACGCCCGCGCTCGTCGAGCGCCGCACCCGGGAATTGCTCGAGGTCTTCGCCGGGACGCCCGGCTTCATCCTCAACGCCGGCTGCGCCATCCCGGCCGAGACGCCCCCGGCCAACCTCCGGGCCATGATCGCCGCCGCCCGGGACCGCTGACGGGTCACCGGTAGCGGGGCTTGTTCCTCTTCACTTCCTTGAGCCGGACCGCGAAGTCCCGGCCCTTCGCCTTCTCCTGCTGCCGGCGCGCCTTGGCGTCCTTCTTGAGCTCCATGAAGCGGACCTCGCGGCGGAGCTTCAGGTAGCTCTCGAGCCGGCGGGCGTCGAGGCTCCCGTCCTCGGCCGCGGCCCGCACCGCGCAGCCGGGCTCGCCCTCGTGGCCGCAGTCGGGGAACCGGCAGCGCGCGGCCAGCCGCTCGACGTCCTCGAAGGCCCGGTCCAGGTCCTCCTCGCCGGCCCAGAGCTGGAGCTCGCGCATCCCGGGCGTGTCGATGAGCAGGGCCCCGCCGGGCAGGCGGACCAGCTCGCGCGCCGTCGTCGTGTGCCGGCCGCGGCCGGCCGCGGCGTCGCTCACCGGGGCCGTGGCGAAGCGCTCCTCGCCGAGCAGGCGGTTGATGAGCGTCGACTTGCCCACGCCCGACGAGCCGAGCAGGGCCACGGTCTTGCCCGGCGCGAGGTAGGGGAGGAGGGCCTCGAGCCCCCCGCCGGCGACGGCGCTCGCGGCCACGACCGGGACGCCGGGCGCCACCCGTTCGACCTCGGCGACGACCTCGTCCAGGTCCTCGCGGAGGTCGGCCTTGTTGAGCACGACGACCGGGGCGGCCCCGCTCGACCAGGCCGTGGCCAGGTAGCGCTCGATGCGCCGGAGGTTGTAGTCGCCGTCGAGCCCCGTGACCAGGAAGACGGTGTCGACGTTGGCCGCGGCCACCTGGGCCTCGACCTCCTCGCCGGCCGCCTTGCGCGCGAACGCGCTCCTGCGGGGGAGGAGCGCCTGGATGAGGGCCGGGCCGTCGGCGTGCGGCTCGGCCGCGACCCAGTCGCCGACGACCGGGTAATCGGCGGGCCCGGCCGCCTCGTGCCGGAACCGGCCCGACACCTCGGCGGCCAGCTCGCCGAGCGGGGTGACGAGCGTCGAGAGGTCGCGGGCCTGCCGGACGACCCGGCCCGGGACGAGCCCGGGGCCGGCGCAGGCCTCGAACCGCGCCGCGATGTCTTCGTCCCAGCCGTAGTCTTCCATGACGTGTCGGGCCTCCTGTCCCGCACCGATGATAAATCAGAACGCGGGGATTTTACAAAATCTCGACGGCTTCTTGACAACTCTCCCGGCCTGGCGCGATAGTTGGGGCATGAAAGAACGCGCCGCCGCGGACAAGGCGATAGGGACCCTGCTTGCGGCCTGTCTCGCGCTCTGCTGCCTGGCCCCGCCGGCCTCGGCCCAGGAGAGCCAGGCCCCGGCGCCCCCCGTGATCGGGCTGAAGTCCGAGAAGACGGCCTTTACCTGGTCCCTGGCCGGGACCCTCATCCCGTGGGGCCTGACCTTGCTGCCCGGACTCCTAGGCGCCGAAGACGAGGTGGGCGTGCTGGGCTATGTGGCCTTCGTCGGGATCCTCGCCGGGCCTTCCCTGGGCCACTTTTACGCGGGCTCCACGGGCCAGGCGATCGGGAGCATCGTGGTCAGGTTTCTCGGGATGCTCGTGATGATTGTTGCCGGACTCGGCGAATCCGACACGCTGGCCTGGTTCGGTCTGGGAATGATGGCCGTTTCGTCGGCCGTCGACGTCGCCACGGTGAAGCCGGCCGTCCGCCGTCACAACCTGAAGGCCGGCAGGGCGAGCGTGGCCCTCGGCCCGGTCGTGTCGCCGAGGTCGAAGGGCCTGGGCCTGCAGCTCCGGATCGGGTTCTAGCCGAGCGCCGCCTCGACGATCTCGATCTTCTCCCTGTCCGCGATGCCCAGCCCCAGCCCCGCCGCGAGGTCGAGGAAGGCGCTCCTCCCCTTGGCGTCCACCTGCTGGACCCCGCGGGCCATCCGCTCCTTGACGATCGTGTCGTGGGCCACGGCGTCCACGGCCACCGGGTCGCTGCCGAAGAGCAGGACGTCGGCGGCGTAGATGAACTTGGGGTTGGCCCCCGGGCCGCCGTCGTAGCAGGCCTGGAGCCCGTCGACGATGTTGAGGACGACCTTGTCCCGCAGGACCGGGAAGGCGCAGGGCTCGGCCACCGACTTCATCCAGATCTTGTGCAGGCGCGCGGTGTTGCTGAGCGCGCCGTAGGACAGGTTCTTGAGGCAGCAGGTCGTCGTCGCCCCGGCGTTCTTGAGGATGGGGACGTTGACGATCTTGGTCACCGTCTCCGTGACGATCTTGGTGAAGTAGGACTCCTTGCCCTCGTTGATCATGTAGCCGAGGGTCTCCTCGTCGTACTTCTGCTCGACGTCGGCCACGTAGGGCAGGGCCTCGCGGTCGACGTTGTCCCGGGCCCAGAGCAGGCCCTTGTCGTCGTAGAACTTGCCGTTCGGGCCCTTCATCTCCGTGCCCAGGATGCGGATGCCCGGGAAGCGCGCGGCCGTGAACCCGGCCGTCTCGAGCTCGAACAGGCGCCGGTCCCAGATGACGATGTTGTCCTTCTTGACGCCCGCGGCCAGGAGGCCCTCGATGACGGCGTCGACGACCTCGGGCTTGGTCGAAAGCAGGTTCTCGCCGATGGGGTTGACCTTGATGCCGACGACGTCCTTGGGCCCGGCGAACTTGGCCCAGGCCTTGGCCGGCTCCTTCTCCCCGGTCAGCGCGGCCAGGCCGGCCGCGACCTCCCGGCGGACCCGGTCCCCGTCGATCTTCTCGCCGACGGGGTTCGGCCCGGTCTTGACCCGGACCACCTTGCCCGGGTACTTGCCGGGCAGCGACCCCTCGACCCGGGGGATGCCGCGGACCTCGTCGATGTTGGTCTTGATCTCGGGGGGAGCGGCGGCCGGGGGCTTCTCGCTCTTGAGCGTCTCCTGGGCCAGGAGCCGGGGGGCCAGGGCCGCCCCGGCCGCGGCCACGGCCGCCGAGCCCATGAACTTCCGCCGTGAGAATTTATCCGACGGCGCGGCGTCTTTCTCTCCTGTGAGGGTTATGATGTCGTCCTTGGCCATGTGTCGCCTCCTCGGGGGTGGGATGAGGGCAGTATAGGCGGGGGAGGGGGAAAAGGCAATTGATTCCGAGGTCAGCGATTCTTATAATCAGAAAAACGAGCGTTCGGAGCAAAATGTCAAAGAGGGCCTCATGATAAGTCTTCCAAGCATCTACTTGATTTGTTCGCTGCTAACTCAAAATGTGCCTCAAACTTCAAAGATTAAATTCGACCGAAACCAATATTATCTTGCCTCAGTTCAAGCATCACAGCTACGGTTCAAAGGCGAATTTGAGAAAGCCGCGAACGTTCTCGAGAAAGTGCTTTCCAACTCAAATCGTGGCGTATCTTTGTTCAATCAAAGGATGATTTTAGTCAGGCTTGCAATCCTGAAGTGGAATATCGGCGATATTGAAGGATCAACTCGCTGTTTCGACCAGGCGCGGACAGATTTTAAAATAACTGAAGATATAAGATCTGAATCTTTCTGCTCAAAGTGCCTTAAAATAATCTGGCTATATAACCAAGGAAAGGACAATCGTAAGGCCAAGCTTTACTACCGTTCCTTAGCGAGATTCGAAAAGGCAATCGATTTGGGGCGGGAAACAGGATTCTTGGATTTCGAGTTAAAATGTCTGCGGCAACAGGGGCAGACCTATTTGGAGATGCTAAGCCCAGAGGCCTTTTGGGATTGCAATAGGAGAGGGCTAGATATATCTATCAAGATCAATCACGGAATAGAAAAAGGGCGGTGCCTTAACAACATCGGCGTCTATCATCAAAGGCAAAACCATTATTCTGTTGCTGTGGCTTATTTTGAAAATGCCCTTATTGAAGCTAAGAAGAATATGGATCAACAAACGGAGGCGGAGTGCTTAAGCAATCTTGGAATGAGCTACCGCGAGCTAGGGAATCTCTCGAGATCACATTCCTACTTAACAGAGGCTTTGGCGCTTGACAAGAAAAATGGGGCTTTAAATGCAATCATTATGGATTTGGGTAATTTAGGCGGTGTTTATCTGCGAAGAGCGATGGATAATCATGATCGGAACGATTTGCAAAACGGACTTGAGGTTTTTAAAGAATGCATTTCTTTGCTAGAAGAGAGAAAGACCGACCTCCGTACAAAGATTAGCGTTCTAAACAATATAGGGATTATCTACAACGAGCTCGGCGATTTCACGAACGCCCGCCTTAGCTTAGATATGGCAATGAAAATTGTTGAAAAAGAGAAATATGTACAGGAAAAATGTTTTATTCTCAACAATATTGCCATGTCTTTCTTATACGAAAATAAAATTGGGCAGGCTAAGCACTGCTTTCGCTCATCTTATGATTTGGGTTTTCTACAATCTCTGGAGTGCGCTATGATGGAATCTAGCCTGGGTCTGGGTCGATGTTATGAGTTGAGCCAAAAAGAATCAGAGGCGCTTCAATTTTATAGAAACTCGATCGACGCTATGGAGAGAATAAGAACCCGGATTTCGTCCGAACCTTTCATGATAGGTTTTGCGCGGAATAAACTAAGCGCGTACCAAGGAGCCATTAGGATTCTTAGCAGTCAATACTCGGTTCGCCCGTCAGGGAGGTTACTTGAAGAAATTCTCAGCCTCTTTGAACGGGCGAAAGCAAGGGCTTTCCTGGAGAGTATCCGTGAGGTTAGGATGGATTCCGCGAATGGGGGGCCCCTGGATCAGATGGAACGACTATCGGGAATATCCAAGGATATCTCTGAATTAACCTGGAAGCTTATCGACGGAAGAATGTCTGAAGAAGAAAAGGTGGCGCTGAATAGCGAACTAGAACGGGAAGAAGAGGAGTATTACCGCCTCACGACAGAAATGAAGATGAACAAACGACTAATTCAAAATGATATGCAGAGCGAGACGTGTAATATCGCCAAGATCCAAGAGACCATTTTAAGTTCCCGGACAGTTCTTTTTGAATATTTCCTTGGGGAAGAGGAATCTTACCTTATTCTGATATCGGCTCGCAG
>CAZFBC010000064.1:0-12259 GCA_964517245.1 uncultured Eubacteriales bacterium
CTTGACCAGGGCGACGTGGTGCTCGCCGCGGATCGTGTCCTCGTAGACGTGGAGCCGGAAGCGGCCGTGCGCCGTCGGCAGGTCGGTCTCGCCGAGCCTGCGCACCAGGGTCTCGTGGTTCATGCGGTAGCGGATGAGGTCGGCGATGGTCAGGATGGGGATGTCGAAGCGCCGGCCGATCTCCTCGAGGTCGGGCATCCGGGCCATCGAGCCGTCCTCGTTCATGACCTCGCAGATGACCCCGGCCGGGAAGAGCCCGGCCAAGCGGGCCAGGTCGACGGCGGCCTCGGTCTGGCCGGCCCGCGAGAGGACCCCGCCCTCCTTCGCCTGCAGGGGGAAGATGTGGCCCGGGCGGGCCAGGTCCTCCGGCCGGGTCGACGGGTCGACGGCGGCGAGGATGGTCCGGGCCCGGTCGCCGGCCGAGATGCCGGTCGTCACGCCCTCCTTGGCGTCGATCGACACGGTGAAGGCCGTCTGGAAGCGGGCCGTGTTGTCGCTGACCATGAGCGGGAGCTGGAGCTCCTCGAGGCGCTCGCGGGTCAGGGGCAGGCAGACGAGGCCGCGGCCGTGGCGGGCCATGAAGTTGACGATCTCGGGCGTGATCTTCTCGGCGGCGACCATGAGGTCGCCCTCGTTCTCGCGATCCTCGTCGTCGACGATGATGATCATCCGGCCGGCCCTGACGGCGGCCAGGGCCTGTTCGACGGATACCGTGCGATCGTCTTCGGACATGGGGTTAGAAAGCCTTTCTCAGCCGGACGTGCGTCCCCGGGACAGCCAATTATACACATATTTGCCGACCATGTCACACTCGAGGTTGACCCGCGCGCCGGCGCGCAGGGCGCCGAGGTTCGTGCCGGCGACGGTCAGGGGGACGAGCTCGGCCTCGAAGGACGAGGCCCCGAGCGAAGCGATGGTCAGGCTGACCCCGCTGACCGCGACCGAGCCCTTGGGCACGACGTAGGGACGCAACGCCGCGGGGAAGGAGACGGCCAGCCGCCGTCCCGCCGCCCGGGCGCAAATCCGGAGGACCCGGCCCACGCCGTCGACGTGGCCGCTGACGAGGTGTCCGCCGACCGGCGCGGCGAGCGTGAGCGGGAGCTCGAGATTGAGCCGGGCGCCGGGCCTGAGGCCGCCGAGCGTCGTCTTCGCGAGGGTCTCCCGCGAGAGGTCGAAGCGGAGCTCGTCCCCCTTCGTGGAGGCGAGGCTCAGGCACACGCCGTCGACCGCGACGCTGCCGCCCGGGGCGATCCTGGCGGCGAGGCCCGGGGCCTCGACGGCCAGCTCCGCCCGGCCCTTGCGGTAGCCCCGGAAGACGCCCTGGTGAGAGACGATGCCCGTGAACATCAGAAATATCCTTCCACGACGATGTCGCCGCCGACCGAGAACGAGCGCGACCTCGCGAGGGCCGTCGCCTTCCCGATCGCTGCCGCGCCCGCCCCGCCGAGAAGGCCCGGCGCGGTCTCCCCGCCGACGAGGCGCGGGGCGTAGGTCAGGACGGCCTTGTCGGCCAGCCGGGACTCGAAGAAGGACGTGAACAGCCCGCGGCCGCCCTCGACGAGGAGCGCGGCGACCTCGCGCCGGCCGAGCTCGGCGAGCACGGCCTCGAGCGTCCAGGCCTTGGCGCCCCGGGCGGGGAGGGCGACCTCGAGCCCGCGCGCTTCGAGCGCCCGGACCTTGGCCGCGGGCGCCCCGCCGCCGGCGAACACGAGGACCGGGCCGCCTTCGGGCGTCCCGGCGAGCCGGGCCCGCGGCGGGAAGCGCAGGCGCGAGTCGAGGACGACCCGGAGGACCTTCTTGCCGGGCCAGGCCGGATGCCGGACGGTCAGCCGGGGGTCGTCCGCGAGGAGCGTTCCCGAGCCGATCATCACCGCGTCCTGCTCCCCCCGGAGGAGGTGGACGTAGTCGCGGGTCGCCTCCGAGGAGATCCACCTGGAGTCCCCCGTGCGGCTGGCGATCCGGCCGTCCAGGGTCAGGGCCGCCTTGAGCGTGACGAAGGGGACCTTGCGGACGACGTACTTGAGGGCGGCCTCGTTGAGCGCGGCGTTCCTCTCCGCGAGCAGCCCGACCGAGACGTCCAGCCCGGCCTCCCGGAGCCGGAGCACGCCGCGCCCGTCGACGAGGGGATTGGGGTCGACGGCCGAGACGACGACCCTGGCCAGTCCTGCGGAGAGCACCGTGTCGACGCAGGGCGGGGTCCGGCCCCAGTGGACGCAGGGCTCGAGGGTCAGGTAGAGGGTCGCGCCCCCGGCCCGCCGGCCGGCCATGGCCAGGGCGACGATCTCGGCGTGGGGTTTCCCGGCCTTTTCGTGGAAGCCGTGGCCGACGACCCTCCCGCCGCGCGCGACGACCGCGCCGACAAGCGGGTTGGGGCTCGTCCGGCCGCGGGCCTTTTCGGCCAGGCCGTAGGCCATCTCCATGAAGGCGCGGTCGGCCGGAGGGCTCATGGGAGCAGGGCCTCAACGAACTCGCGGGCGGAGAACTCGACCAGGTCGTCCTCGCCCTCCCCGACGCCGATCCAGCGGATGGGCAGGCCGAGCTCGGCGGCGACGGCCAGGGCCGCGCCGCCTCGGGCCGTGCCGTCGATCTTGGTCAGGACGATCCCGGTCAGCCCGGAGAACTTCAGGAACTCCCGGGCCTGGAGGACGGCGTTCTGGCCCACCGTGGCGTCGAGGACGAGCAGGGACTCGACGCGGGCGCCGGCCAGCTCGCGCACGGCGACGCGCCGGACCTTCTCGAGCTCGGCCATGAGGTTGGCGTTGGTGTGGAGGCGGCCCGCGGTGTCGACGATGAGGACGTCGCCCCGACGGGCCTTGAAGGATCGCGCGGCGTCGAACACGACCGCGGCCGGGTCGGCCCCGTAGGCCCCCTTGACGACCGGGACGCCCAGCTTCTCGCCCCAGAGCGCGAGCTGCTCCTGGGCGGCCGCGCGGAAGGTGTCGGCCGCGGCCATGGACACGGCCAGGCCCTCGCGCTTGAAGCGGGCGGCCAGCTTGGCGGCCGAGGTCGTCTTGCCGCCGCCGTTCGCGCCGACCATGAGAACGACCGACGGGCCGGGGCCCGCGGCCGCCGGCGCGTCCGGGGCGGAGAGAAGGGCCCGCATCTCCTCCCGCAGGGCCCGGCCGAGCTCGGCCTCGTCCGCGTCCTTGCGGGTCTTCGCCCGGAGGGACCCGAGGATCCTCGAGGCGGCGGGGACGCCGACGTCGGCCAGGATGAGGGCCTCCTCGAGACCGTCCAGGATCTCCTCGCGGCGCTTGCCGCTGCGGAACAGGTCCTCGACCCGGCGGAAGGCGCCGCGGGTCCCGGCCAGCTTTTCCCGGAGGCTCGCGAACATGGCCTTAAAATATTAGTTATCAAGCGATTAATTGTCAATGGCGGCGGTTGAGCGGCGGGGGAAGAATGTGCTAGAGTGAGGGCGCCATGAACGCCGCGGCGTGGGTCGTCCATCCTCCGCGCGCCGAGGCCGGCGCGCTGGCCGAAGCCCTGTCCATCCCGGCCCCCCTGGCCCGCGTCCTTGTCAACCGCCGGATCCTGACCGAGGAGGCCGCCCGCGCCTTTCTCGACGGCGGCCTCGACGGGCTCCACGACCCCTACCTGATGAAGGGCATGGACAAGGCCGTCGCCCGCATCGAGGAGGCCGTTGCCCGGGGCGAGAAGATCCTCGTCTTCGGCGACTACGATGTCGACGGCGTCCTCTCGACGGTCATGCTGATGAAGGCCCTGACGACCCTGGGCGCCAAGGTCGAGTATTTCATCCCCGAGCGCCTGACCGACGGCTACGGCATCAAGGACGAGCACGTCCGCGTCCCGGTCGAGCGCGGGGCGGGGCTGGTCATCAGCGTCGACTGCGGCGTCAAGGCCGTGGGCTTCACCGCCGCGGCCCGCGAGCGCGGCATCGACGTCGTCGTCACCGACCATCACCGGCCCGGCGACACGCTTCCCGACGCCGTCGCCGTCCTCGACCCCGTGCTGGCCGATTCCGGCTACCCGGACGCCGGGCTGGCCGGGGTCGGCGTCGCGTTCAAGCTCATCCAGGCGCTGCTCGAGAAGGCCGGCCGCGGGGCGGGCCTGCCCCACTACATGAAGCTCGTCTCCATCGGGACCGTGGCCGATGTCGCCGAGCTCAGGGGCGAGAACCGGCTGTTCGTGAAGCACGGCCTCGAGGGCCTGCAGAGCGTGGCCAACACGGGCCTGCGCAGCCTGATCGAGGCCTGCGGGCTCGGCAATCGCAGGATCTCCGAGGGCGACCTCGGCTTCCGCATCGGCCCGCGCATCAACGCCGCCGGCCGGATGGGCATGACCGACCTCGCCGTCCGCCTGTTCTTCTCCGACAGCCCCGAGGAATCCGTGGCCCTCGTCCGCAAGCTCGACGAGCTCAACGCCCAGCGCCAGAAGACCGAGGAGAGGATCTTCACGGAAGCCCGCGAGAGGGTCGAGGAGCTGGGGCTCGACAAGAAGTACAAGTGCCTCGTCCTGGCCAGCCCCGACTGGCACCGCGGCGTCATCGGCATCGTCGCCTCCAAGCTCAAGGAGCGCTTCAACCGGCCGGTCATCCTCTTCGCCTGCGAGGACGGCAAGGCCAGCGGCTCGGGCCGGAGCATCCCGGAGGTCCCGCTCATCGACCTCCTGGAGGAATGCCGGCACCTCTTCCTGAGCTACGGCGGCCATAAGCTGGCCGTGGGCTGCACCCTGCCCGTGGAGCGCCTGCCCGAGCTCAGGGCGACCCTGAACCCGCTGGCCGACGCGCGCATCCCGGAGGAGAGCCTGACGCGGAAGATCAAGATCGACGGGCCGCTCGCCTTCGCCGAGCTCGACGACCGCTTCCTCGACGTCCTCGCCCGGTTCGTCCCGTTCGGCGTCGGCAATCCCAAGCCGCTCTTCATGGCCGACGGCGTCGAGGTCGTCGGCGACCCGCGGGTCCTCCAGGGCAAGCACCTGAAGCTCCTGGTCCGGCAGAACGGCCGCGTCCTCGAGGCCCTCGCCTGGGACGGGGCCGACCTGCGGCACGTCCTGCGCCGCGGCAGCCGGGTCAGCCTGGCGTTCTCGCTGATGGTCTCGGAGTACCTGGGCCGGAGAAAGGTCAGCCTGTCCATCGAAGACCTGAGGGCCTGAGACGATGAGCGCGCCAAGAGCGTCGGCGCCGGTGAGGCTCGCCGCCCTGGCCGCGGCCGTCGCGCTGGCCGTCCTGGCCGGGGCCCTGGCCGTCCGCCTGGCCGGGCGCCGCGCCGCCGTCCCGCCTCCCGCCGCCGAACCCCCGCCCGGGGACCGGACCGTCGACCTCAAGGAGCGGGTGCGCCACGAAGAGTACAGACGCGGGCGGCTCGAGGCCGACATCCGCGGCGACAGCTTCTTCCTCGGCCCGGACGGGAGGAACCACCTGCGGGGCTCGGTCGAGATCACGAACTTCGGCCCTTCGGGCGAGGTCCTCTCGCGCCTGACCGCGGGCGAGGTCGTCTACGACCCGGGCGCGGTCCGCTTCACCGTGACGGGCGGGGTCCGGATCGAGGCGGGCGGCGTCGTCCTCGAGGGCGCGTCGTTCGAGCACGATAAGGAGGCCGGTCTCTTCGGGACGACGGCGGGCGGCTCCTTCTCCGCGGGAACGGTCTCGGGGCGGGCCGCGGCGGTCCTCTACGCGGAGAGAGAGGACGAGGTCCGTCTCTCGGGCGGCTTCCGCGTCGAGCTCGCCGCGCCGCCCGGCTCCGGGGAGGCGGCCGTCCTGGTCGGCGATTCGCTGGTCTACCGGCGCGGGGAGCGCCGGGGCCTGGCCCGGGGGAGCGCGTCCTTCGCCGGCCCGGGTTTCCGGGCCGAGGCGGCCGCAGCGGCGTTCTCGACGGACCGGGACGAGAGGGCGGTCGAGACAGCCGCTTTCGAGGGCGGGGCCGGCGGCAGGGCCCGCCTCGTCCTGACCCCTTCCTCCGGGCCCGGGCTCGACCTCCTGGCCGGGAAGCTCGACATGAGCTTCGGGCCGGACGGGGCCGCGGGCGGCTGGACCGCGTCCGGCGGCTTTCGCGCCGTCCTCGGGTCGACGGCCCTCGAGGGCGGCACGGCCGTCTTCGACGCCGCGGCAGGGACCCTCGTGGCCGAAGGGGAGCGGGGAAACCGGGCCATCGCCGAATCACCTGAAGCGCGGGTCGAAGCCGAGCGCATCGCGGCCGGCCCGGCCGAGGGCGACCTGCAGGCTTCCGGCCGCGTCTCGTGCCTGCTCAAGCCGGGAGAGGGGCGACGGGCGGGCGGGTTCTTCTCGGCCGGCGAGGCCGCGCTCGTCGCGTGCGAAAAGCTCGCATTTCGGGGCGGCGCGGGCTCGGCCTCGTTCGCCGGAGGCGTCCGGGCCCGGCAGGGCGAGGACTTCCTCGACGCCGGGGAGATCGGGTTCTCCGACGCGTCGGGCGAGCTCCATGCCGGGGGCGGGGTCTCGGCCGGACTGCCCCGCCGGGCCGCGGCCGGAGCGGGCCCCGACGACCGGGTCGAGCTCGGCGGCCGGGAAATGGCCTTCTCCGCCTCGGGCCGGCTCCTCTCGTTCAAGGGCGGGAGCCGGGCCGCGCTCCCGGAGGCCCGGATCGAGGCCGGGGCCATCTCGGCCGTCCTCGGCGGCGAGGGCCGGGGCGTCGTGTCGCTCGCGGCCAGGGCGGAGGTCGTCCTGACCAAGGGCGCCTACACGGGCCGGGCCGGGGCCGCCGTCTATCAGGCGGGCACGGGCCGGATCACCCTGACCGGGAGGCCGGTCGTCACCGGCGGGACGGGGGGCTCGACCAGGGGGGACAAATTGACATTGGACCTGGCCGATGATAAGATTCTGGTCGAGAATGAGGGACAGGGACGATCGGCGACCGTCGTCAAGTCTTGAGCTATGAAGGGTTCCCTGAGAGCGGTCGGCCTGGAGAAGAGCTACGGCAGGAAGAGAGTCGTCGACGGCGTCTCGATCGGGGTGGAAGCGGGCGAGATCGTCGGCCTCCTGGGCCCGAACGGCGCCGGAAAGACGACCACCTTCTCGATGATCCTCGGGCTTGTCCCGCGGGACGGAGGCCGCGTCTTTCTCGGGGACGAGGACATCAGCGACCTGCCCATGTACCTCCGGGCCAGGAAGGGCCTGATCCTCCTGCCCCAGGAGCCGTCGTCCTTCAGGAAGCTGACCGTGGCCGAGAACCTGATCGCCGTCCTCGAGACCCGGCCCTCGGACCGGGCCTCCCGGGCCGCCCGCGTGAGCGGGGCGCTCGAGGAGTTCGGGCTGGAGAAGCTGGCCGGGGCCCGGGCCCTGACCCTGTCCGGAGGAGAGAGGCGGCGCCTCGAGATCGCCCGGGCCATGGTCCTCGACCCGGACTTCATCCTGCTCGACGAGCCGTTCACGGGCATCGACCCGCTGTCGGTGCGGGACCTCCAGGCGATCCTTCGGTCCCTCCGGGCCAAGGGGATCGGCGTCCTGCTGACGGACCACGCCGTGCGGGAGGCCCTCGAGATCGCCGACCGGGCCCTGATCCTCGAGGGCGGCCGCGTCCTCGAGGAAGGGACGCCGGACGAGATCGTCTCGTCCGAAACGGTGAGAAAGAGCTATCTGGGCGAAGCGTTTCATCTCTAAGGACGGGGAAAGGACACCGAACGAGGCTCGAACCATGACGCTCAGGCAGAGGCTCGACCAGAGGCAGGTCCAGAAGCTCATCCTCGCGCCCGCCCTCCAGCAGGCCATCAAGCTCCTGCCCCTGACCAACCTCGAGCTCATCGAGGTCATCGACGAGGAGCTCTCCCAGAACCCGATGCTCGAGATCGAGGACGAGGCCCGGGAGCGCGAGCCCAAGGACTCCGAGACCCTGGCCGCCGAGGAGGCCGGGGTCAAGAACGAGGCGGGCCTCCTCGAGGGACTGAGCCTCGAATCGACCGAGCCCAAGCTCGCCGGCGACCCGACCGGGGACAGCGTCGTCTCCGATTTCCAGGAGTACCTCGACGAGGGCTTCCGTCCCCACTTCACCGAGAGCCGGGACGCCGTTTCTCTGGAGAACACGCTCTCGCGGACGACGTCCCTCTGGGACCACCTCAACTGGCAGGCCACGCTGGCCTTCACGGACCCCGGGGAGCGCGAGCTGGCGACCTTCATCATCGGCGACATCAACGAGACCGGCTACCTGGAGACGGGCGTCGGGGAGCTGGCCCGGCTCTTCCAGACGACGCCCGAGAAGGTCGAGGCCGTCCGGGAGAAGATCAAGGCCTTCGACCCCGTCGGCTGCGGCAGCCTCGACCTGCGCGAGGCCCTCATCGCCCAGATGGACCACCTCCAGGTCCAGGACGACGTGGCCCGGGCCATCGTCGACGGGCACCTGGCCCTGCTCGAGAGGTCCGACTACTCCCAGTTGGCCCGCGTCCTCGGCATCTCCCTGGCCGAGGTCCGGGAGCGCATCGACCTGATCCGGAGCCTCGACCCGGCCCCCGGCCGGAAATACAGCGAGGAGAGGACGACCTACGTCGTCCCTGACATCATCGTCACCAAGGAGGACGGCGAGTATAAAGTCGAGGTCCACGACGAGGGCCTGCCGCGCCTCCGCATCAGCTCCTACTACCGGCGGCTCCTGGCCCAGGCCGCCGAGGGCGACCCGGAGGCCCGCGCCTTCCTCAAGGACAAGCTCAAGAAGGCCCTCTGGTTCCTCCGCAGCCTCGACCAGCGGAACCAGACGATCTACAAGGTCGCCCGCTTCGTCGTCGACCGGCAGAAGGACTTCTTCGACAAGGGCATCGACTTCATCAAGCCGCTGACCCTGATGGAGATCGCCCAGGAGATCGGCGTCCACGAATCGACCGTGGGCCGCGTCGTCGCCAACAAGCACCTGATGACGCCGCGGGGCGTCTTCTCCCTCAAGTACTTCTTCCACAAGTCCCTGCAGGGGAGCTACGGCGAGGACGTCTCCTCGCTCAAGGTCAAGGACAGGATCCGCCGGCTCGTCGAGGCCGAGGACCGGGACAACCCCCTGAGCGACATCGAGATCGGCGAGCTGCTGGCCCGGGAGGACCTGCGCATCGCCCGCCGGACGGTGGCCAAGTACCGCAACCAGCTCAAGATCGAGCCTTCCCATATCCGCAAGAGAAAGTCCAGCATGGAGGATAAGACATGAACGTCCACTATACGGTGCGGCGGGCGACGCTGACCCCCGAGATCCGGGCCTACTGCGAGAAGCGGCTGGCCCGCTTCAAGACCCTCGTCGACGACGTCCTCGACGTCAACGTCACCCTCATCGTCCAGAAGAACAGCAGCAAGGCCGAGATCAACGTCCGGGCCCGGGGCGGCGGCCTCATCGTCGTCGAGGAGACCATGGACATGATGGACTCCCTCAACCTGGCCTTCGACACCCTGGAGAAGAGGGTCCGGAAGGAGAGGGCCAAGTGGCGGGAGAAGAGGCGCCGCGGCGGCCGGGAGAGGAAGGCGCTGGCCCCCGCCGTCGAGGCCGCGGAGCCGGAGAAGCGGGTCGTCCGGGCCAACCACTTCTCCCTCAAGCCGATGTCCGTCGAGGAGGCGATCGTCCAGCTCGACGTCAAGAACAAGGAGATCTTCCTGTTCCGGCGCGAGGGGACCCTGGAATGGGCCGCCCTCTACCGCCGCAAGGACGGCCACTACGGGCTCGTCGAGCCCGAGTGACGGCGGGGATGAGACCGTGAAGCTCCACGCGCTCCTCGACGAAGACCTGATCCTGCCCCGGCTCGCGGCCCGCGACCGGGACGGGGCCCTCCGCGAGATGGCGGCCCGGCTGGAGACCCGGCTGCCGGCCGGGTTCGCCGGAACGCTCATCGACAAGCTCCTGAAGAGGGAGGAGCTCGGGACGACGGCCATCGGCCACGGCGTCGCCGTGCCCCACTGCCGGGCCAAGGGCCTCAAGTCCCCGGCCCTCCTGCTGGCCCTGTCCCGGGACGGGGTCTCCTTCGAAGCGGGGGACGGCGAGCTCTCGCACGTCTTCTTCCTCCTCGTCTCGCCCGAGGACAATCCCGGCGCCGGGCTCCGGCTGCTGGCGTCCATCGCCGCCCTGACCCGGACGTCGCGGACGCTCGCGTCGAAGATGCTCAAGGCCCAGACCGGGGCCGACGTCCTCAGGACGCTCCGGGCGGAGGAGGAGAAGAGCCGTGTCTGACCGGCCCGCCTCCGGCCCGCCGGAGGCCCCCGATCAGGCGACGATCTCGGCCGGGTTCCTCAGCATCTTCGGCCTGGGGACCCTCATCCTCGGCGACAGCGGCATCGGCAAGAGCGAGAGCGCGCTCGAGCTGATCGCCCGCGGCCACCGGTTCGTGGCCGACGACGTCGTCCAGATCCGCGTCGGGCCGGACGGCAACCTCGTCGGCACGGCCCCGGCCCTGAGCCGGAACTTCATGGAGATCCGGGGCCTCGGCATCATCAACATCCGGGCCATCTTCGGGCCGCGGTCGACCGCGCGCCGGGCCCGGGTGGACCTCGTCGTCAAGCTCAAGAAGTGGCGGCGCGGCTACGAGGTCGACCGGCTCGGGCTCAAGTCCGGCGACGACCTGACCATCCTGGGCCGGAAGATCCCCCAGCTGGCCATCCCCGTCGCCCCGGGGCGCAACATCGCCACCCTGATCGAGGTCGCCTGCAAGGTCCACATCCTCCGCAAGAAGGGCTACAGCGCGCCGGACGAGATCGTGCGGCGCCTGGACCGCGTTCTCACTTGAGAGGTGCCATGAAGCCTTCCGCCGCGGACAACCGCTTCCTCATCGTCACCGGCTTGTCGGGCTCGGGCAAGACCGTGGTCAGCCGGGCCCTCGAGGATTTCGGCTACTACTGCATGGACAACCTGCCGGCCAAGCTCATCCCGGATTTCGTCGAGCTCTGGCGCCGGAAGAAGGTCGAGATCGACCGGGCCGCCATGGTCGTCGACATCCGCGAGCCGCGCTTCCTGGCCGACTTCCCCCCGGTCTTCCGCGACATCCGGAAGAGGATCCCGGCGCGGCTCATCTTCCTCGACGCCACCGACGAGGCCCTGGTCAAGCGCTTCAACGAGACCCGGCGCCCGCACCCCCTGAGCCCCCGCCGGCCCATCCTGGAGGGGGTCCGGCTGGAGCGGAAGAGGCTGCTCGGGATCCGGAAGATGGCCGACGAGATCGTCGACACCTCGGGGCTCAACATCTACCAGCTCAAGGACGTCGTCGCCGAGCGGGTCCTGGGGCGGAAGCGGGCCCGGACCCAGGTCATCGTGACGAGCTTCGGGTACAAGCACGGCCTGCCGCTCGAGTCCGACCTCGTCTTCGACGCCCGGCTGCTGCCGAACCCCTTCTACGTCGACCGCCTGAGGGCGAGGAACGGCCGGGCGCCGAGCGTCCGCAAGTTCGTCCTGGAGTCGCCCGGGGCGCGCCCGTTCCTGCGCGAGCTCTTCCGCTTCGTCGACTTCACCCTGCCGCGGTTCGCCCGGGAGGGGAAGACGGCCGTGGCCGTCGCCGTGGGGTGCACCGGCGGCAAGCACCGCTCGGTCGTCGTCGCCGAGGAGCTCCGGGCCCACCTCCGGAAAGGGGCCTGCGACGTCAGGATTTATCACCGGGACCTTTATAAATAGAGGCCGTTGTCATACAATAGCGGCTTGACCGGGAGAGCGAACGAGCCATGA
The DNA here is from genome assembly GCA_964517245.1 of uncultured Eubacteriales bacterium. GTDB lineage: Bacteria > Acidobacteriota > Aminicenantia > Aminicenantales > Saccharicenantaceae > RBG-16-66-30. Next base: position 11,586 of record CAZFBC010000064.1, read on the forward strand.
TCGGAGGCATCATCGTCTGCCACGGCCGCATGGCCGAGGAGCTGCTGAACGCGCTGACCATCATCCTCGGCGAGGCGCCCAACATCGAGGCCATCTCGATCGGCTGGTACGACGACGTCGAGGATTCCAAGAAGAAGATCAACCAGAGCCTCAAGCGGGTCGACCAGAAGAGCGGCGTGGCCATCTTCACCGACATGTTCGGGGGCACGCCCTCCAACCTGAGCTTCAGCTTCTACAAGGAGAACGGCGTCGAGATCATCACCGGGGTCAACCTCCCGATGCTCATCAAGTTCGTCTCGCTCCAGCGCAACAACAACCTCAAGGACGTGGCCAAAAAGGTGGTCGACCAGGGCAAGAAGAACATCCACCTCGTCAGCGCCCTGCTCAAGTCCCGGGCCAAGTAGCGGCGCCATGCTCGACCGGACCGTCGCCATCCGCAACAAGCTGGGCCTCCACGCCCGGGCCGCGGTCAAGTTCGTCAACCTGGCCAACCGATTCGTCTCCTCGGTCAAGATCGTCAAGGCCGGCGACGAGATCGACGGCAAGAGCATCCTGGGCATCCTGACCCTGGCCGCGACCCAGGGCACCTCGCTCCGGCTCGTCATCGCGGGCAAGGACGAGGAGGCGGCCATGGCCGCCCTCGTCGAGCTCATCGCCAACCGCTTCGACGAGAA